>JAFEGF010000114.1 GCA_018240225.1 Verrucomicrobiota bacterium | reverse complement strand
ACCACCATACGTTCCACATTCCGATGATGGGACTCCGTTTCTTTACCGTATACGGCCCTTGGGGACGTCCCGACATGGCCTACTATTCCTTTACGAAAGCAATCCTCGAAGGCAGACCGATCGATGTCTATGCAGGCGGAGAAGTGAAGAGGGACTTTACCTATATCGACGATATCATCAGCGGCACTGTGCAAGCAATCGACCAATGCAGCGGTTATGAAATTGCCAACCTGGGCAACCATACGCCAGAAAGTGTCAATTCCATGATCTCGATCTTGGAAAATCTCTTAGGCAAAAATGCGGTCCGCAATGAGATGCCGTTGCCGCTCGGCGATGTTCCCATTACCTATGCAGATCTGACCAAGAGCCGCCGCCTTCTTAACTTTGAGCCCCAAACAAAACTTGAAAAAGGGCTCGAGCATTTCGTGAGATGGTATTTTTCTTATCATAAATAATTATGTCGCTAGAGAAAAGGAATAACAATGACAAGGCACATCAATAAATATTTTATCGCATTCGCTATCGGACTTATTCACCTAACGGGATTTGCAGACGAGAAGCCTGCGCAGCCAGTACACAAGCCGCCGATCCTAACGACAACAGCCATCATCGAAGTCCACGAAGGTGGAGAATTTAAGGGAATCGTGTTGATCGAGCGAGGAAAAGCTCCATTTGGAAAAGCGATTCCAGGAGGAAAAGTAGAGTATGGCGAAACGGTTGAAAATGCTGTTAGAAGAGAAATGAAAGAAGAAGTCAACTTAGACTTGCACGACCTCAGGCAATTTCATGTTTATTCCGATCCCGCACGGGATTTTAGACATCATTCTGTCGAAGTCGCCCATCTTGCTACCGCCTACGGTCTTCCTACGGCCGGCGATGACGCAGCAAAAGCCTTTCTAGTCAAATTGGAAGATATTCCTTGGGAAGAGCTTGCTTTTGACCACGCTCAAGTTTTAAAGGACTACTTGGACTACAAAAACGGCAACAAATCGATTGCGATGGTCAATCCTTAAGAAGCTTTTTTGCGAAATTGAAGCTTAGCTTTCAGCTTTTCCATGTAGAGATAGATGATCGGCGTCACATAGAGGGTTAACAGCTGGGAGAAGATTAAACCTCCTGCAATCACCAGCCCAAGCCCTCGGCGCGTGTCAGCTCCGGCTCCAATGCCGATGGCAATCGGAACGGCGCCCATGACGGCAGCGACCGTCGTCATCATGATGGGACGCAAACGGATCAAGCAAGCCTCGCGGATCGCCTCGGCAGGCGGAAGATTTTGGTTCTTCTGCAGCTCAAGGGCGCAGTCGACCATCATGATCCCGTTCTTCTTGACGATGCCGATCAGAAGCAGAAATCCGACCATGCTGTAGAGGGAAAGGGGTTCCCGGAAGGCAAGAAGCGTCAAGATCCCGCCAAGGCATGCAAACGGCAAGGAAGAGAGGATCGTAAAAGGATGGATGAAACTCTCATAGAGGATCCCTAGAACGGCGTACATCGCTACGACGGCGAGCAATAGCAAAAGCACTGTGTCGCTGCTTGTCTTGTCGACCATTTCAGCGACCCCTTCAAGCTTTCCTGATACTGCAGATGGAAGTGTCTCAGCTGCAGTCTTTTTAAGCACTTCCAACGTTTCTGCCAAAGGGGCGTCCTTGACGATATCGAAGGATAAGGTGATCGATGAGAGCAGATCGAGGTGCTCGATGCTCTGCAGACCCACCCCCTCTTTCCACGCAGCGACCGATTTAAGGGGAACTGACGTTCCTGAAGGCGTCCTTAAATAGAGCTTGGCTAGGGCCGCGGTGTTTTTCTGCAGTTCCGGATCGAGCTCGAGGAAAACATGGTATTCCCCTCCATCTTTTTGGATCTTGCCGATGTGGCCGCCGGAATAGGCATTTTGAAGCAGGGTCTGGATCATCTGCCTGTTCAGTCCTAGCTTTTCAGCTTGGGCCTCGAAGACGCTCACTTCCAGTTTCGGATCGTCTGCTTTGATGCTGAGGTCGGGATTGACGAAACTGGGATTTCCGATCAGCTTCCTCTTAAGGGCTTCTGCAGCGTCGCGCACCTCGGAGCTTTCCGTTCCCCTCAATACAAATTGATAGGTGTTCCGCATGAACCCGCCGCCGCCCTGATTGGAGATAAGCTGCATCCCTTGCATGAAGGCTTGCACTCCTGGAACGCCATTGAACTTGCCTTGAAGCTCGACGAGGACCTGATTTTGCGCATCCCGCTTTTCAGCTTCTGTCAAACTGATCAAATAGATGTAGTAGTCCTTAAAGTTCAAGGTGACAAAAGTCTCGACTGCAGGATGGACCTGCACCATGGCATTGAGCTTCTGCTGATAGCCTTCCGATTCTTTTTTAGTCATCCCGCTGGGCATCTGGACAAAGCCCCAAATGAACCCCCTGTCCTCTTCAGGAAAGAGGTTGATAGGGAGAAAACGGAAGAGCAAGACAGCAAGGGCTGCGCAGGAAAAGGCTCCTGCAAGGGTCGTTTTTTTATGCTGCATGCACCAATTCAAAGTCCGGCGGTAAAGATCGAGAGTCCGCTGATTAGAAGCTGCCTTGCTTTTTTGATGATAGGTCGCAAACTTGCTGCAGAGCATGGGAGTCAGCGCAAGCGAAATGAATCCTGAGACCAAAATGGACACGGCCAAGGTAACGCTGAACTCGCGGAACAGCCTTCCCGTCACGTCGTTCATGAAAAGAAGAGGAATGAATACAGCGACAAGCGACAAGGTCATCGAAAGGACGGTGAAGCCGATCTCTTTCGAGCCCTCGATCGCTGCCTGCATCGGAGTCAATCCCTTTTCCTGATGCCGGACAATGTTCTCAAGAACAACGATCGCATCGTCGATCACAAATCCCATTGCCAAAGTCAGGGCCAGCAATGAAAGGATGTCGATGCTGAATCCAAGGAAGTACATGCAGATGAACGTGCCGATGACAGAAAGGGGCAAAGCTGTCGCAGCGATGATCGTCTCGCGGATCCTGCGCAAAGAGAAAAAGATGACGGCGACGACCAGGGCGAAAGAAAGGACAAGCGACCACTCGACATCCTCGATCGCCTCTTTGATCCAGCTGGCTTTATCAAACCAGATCTCAAGCTGCATCGAAGGAGGAAGCTCTTCCCTTAGTTCTTTAACAACTTTTTTAAGCTGATCGGAGATCCTGACTGCATTGGCTCCGCTTTGCTTCTTTAAACCGATGATCGCAGCAATCCTGTCCTGGTCCTTGTTGATCAGGTGGAACACCTCTTCCGATTCGAGGCCGTCGAAAACATCGGCGATGTCCTTGAGGCGGACCTCATCTTTGAGAAGAAGGTTCCGAAAATCGGACGCGGATACATATTGGTCCGGGACTTCCAAGGTAAATTTGCGTCCTGTCGTCTCAAGGATTCCGAGGGGAAGGCATCCTGTTGCGTTTGCCACCGCGGCACGCACCTCATCAAAGGTCAGGTTCCGCGCTGCCATCAGCTCGGGATTAAGCTGAATCCTCAGAGCATAAGGAGAGCCGTGGACCTCCACTTTGCCGACGCCATCGATCCGGGCGATCCGCTGTTCGATCCGCGTATGAGCATAGTCGTAGAGCTCTGTCATTGTCGAAGAGCTGGATGTCAGCACAAGATAGATGATACTCTCTTGATGGGCGTTGGCCTTGCTGTAGGAAGGGGCTTGGTCCATATCGCTCGGCAGCGCATATTCGGCGCGCTTCAATGCAGCCTGGACATCTTGTGCAGCATCATTGAGGTTCCGGTCGAGCTCGAAGAGGATCGTGATCCATGAAAAGCCCCGGCTGCTCTGAGAAGTGACATGCTTGACGCCATTGATATTGATTAGCTCTTTTTCAAGCGGCGTTGTGACAGTCCGTTCGATCACTTCGGGACTTGCCCCCGCATAGGAAGCTTGTACCATGATGACCGGATAGTCGACATTGGGAAGGTCGGTCACAGGAAGTTTTTTAAAAGCGATCAACCCCATCAACAAGATTACTCCCATGACGATGTAGGTCATGACTGGCCTTTTAATAAACGGCAGGGAAAAATTCATCGATCGACTTCCTCAATTTTCGAGCCAGGGAAAAGGCGGTGCTGTCCTTGAGTGACAATTTTACCGACTCCATCAAGCCCCTCTTCGATAACAACTAGCCCGTTATCTTCTGCGCCTAGTTTGACATGGCGCATTTCAACAGTCTTGTCCTCTTTGATCGTATAGATGTATGGTCCATCCTGACTGGTCCTGATTGCTCCCATGGGGACCAGTTGCGCTCCTTCTTTTTTATCGTAGTAGAGACGGACGGTGACAGATTGCCCTGGCCAAACCATCTTATGGTCTTTTTCCAGTTTTCCAGTTACAGCGAGCATTCCCGATTGGGCATTGATCGCGTGGTCCATGAAGGTCACTTTCCCCTCTCCCAAGCAATCTTCCTTTCCTGCTGCGTACACTTTAATAGCGGGAGCTGACGTTGCAACTTTCTGCAATTCTTTTTCCGTGATCGAAAAGTCCACATAAAGGGGCTCGAGCTGCGTCACAACAACAAGCGGTTCCGGCGTCGCCATGCTGCCTGCCTGCAAAACAGATTTGCCGGCAACACCTGCTATGGGAGCTGTGATCTTGCAATGGTCCATGTCCAATTTGGCAGCGGCAACACGCGCTTCGTCCGCTTTCAGCACCGCCTCATAAAGGGCGATTTTTGATTCCATCTCATCCCATTCCACACCGGCGATCAGGTCCTGCTTGGTCAGCCCTTTGCAGCGCGCCAATTTTTTTTGTGCAGCGGCAAGGTGGACAAGGGTCTGGTCGCGCTGAGCTTCCGCTTCTCTCACGCGGATAGCGTATGGAGCTTCATCGAGAGTATAGAGAAGCGCTCCTTCCTCAACTTTTTCCCCTTCGGTAAAATGGACCTGCTTGATCAGCCCCAAAACTTGGGGTTTTATTTCTGCAGCGCTGGCAGGTTTCACGACACCGATCGCTTCAAAAAACAAAGGGAGATCGCGCACCTCAATGGCAGCAGCATGCACAGGAACAGCCGGCATCTCAAAACCTTGCTGCGGCGCTTTATCCGAGCATCCAACAAGAACGACTCCCAGTCCTAAAATCATCCATTTCATTTGGTCATACTCCCTGTTGCAAATGCCAGCTGCGATAACGAGACGAGCCATGCGGTCCTTGCCAAAGCTCTTTTGTTCCTAGCCTCTGAAAGATACTTTTGCGTTTGGAGCAGGTCAAAAATATTGATCAGGCCTGTCTTATAACTTTCTAAAGAATTCTGATACGATTTCAGCGCTTCAGCAAAGAACTCTTCGCTGTATTTCATCGCCTCCGATGCCGCTTTGACTGTTTCGCTGTAGGTCAAGACCTCTAAAGCCACCGCCTGCTGCAGCTCTCTAAGCTCTCCTGCCGATATCTCCACGTCGGCCATCGCATGCTTCTTCTGATAGGTGTATTCAAACCCTTTGAAGATCGGCACATCGACAGCAATCCCAGCGCTGTAGTTATAGCCGTTGCCCTCATGTTTTCCATACTCCAGCCATCCCCCTTGTCCGTTGACATACACTTTAGGCAGCGGCGCACGCTTTGCCCGATCGACACGGGCATTCATATCGGCCAAAGAGGCCCTTCTAGCCATCAGATCGGCCCGTTGTTCTTGGGCCACAGCAAGCAACGCGCTGATGCTTTCTTGAAAAAGAGGGTTCTGGATCCCTTCCGGCTTCGTTTGGACGCTAAGAGGCGATTCAACCGAGATCCCCATCGCTGTCAACAGCTTGCCGTAAGCAATTGCAGCTGCAGCTTTTTTCTGGGCGATGGCCATCAAAAACTCAGCAACTGCCGCTTTAGCAGTGATCTGGTCATTTTCAGAGCGAAGGCCAGCCTTGCGCAGCTCTGCTGCCGCTTCTAAAATCAGTTCTGCATCGTTCAGCGAGGACTCGGTCGTCTCGAGAAGTTCCCGCGCGTTGAGCAGTTCGTAGTAATTGGCTGCAACTGAGGCCATGATCTTCTGCATAGCAAAGTCTGCCCACCATTTAGCAGCGCTTAAAGCTTCTTTGGCTGCACGGACGGCAGCTCTGTTCTCCCCAAAATCGCATAAGAGATAATTTAAGTTCAGTTCCCCCCCATAGCTGATAAACGTGGTATCGGGGCCATTGGGGAATTTAACCTCTCGAGCGCGGGTGACCGATCCTTGGGCGTTAAGGTGGGGATATTCTTTGGCTTTAGTCATTCCGACAACCGCTTGGGCGCGTTTGACGTTTCCCCAAGCCTTTTCTGTTTCGGGATTGTTCTGCAAAGCGATATCCATCAATTCCGCCAGACTTAGTTCGTCTGCTTTGATGCCGGCAGAAAAGGTAATGGAAATAAAAAGTAAGAATAAAAGGCGCTTCATGCAGGAAATAATAGCAAATATCGACTTTGTGTATACAACAGAAACGTGAAAACAAAAAATTTTCATCTTCTTTGTGTATAATTACGAGGCAATTGCCTATTACCTCAAATTTAAAACCTGCGCCTTTGACCTTACGGACAATCTGTAGACGCTGAAGAACGCCAAGGCTGCCGTCACCATTAGATAGAGGGCCGGAGCTCCAGTCCATCCCAACTTTTTATAGAGCCATAGGCTCAGTGCGGGAGCTGGACCTCCGATCGCCTGGGAGCCGATCGCGTAGCCGAGCGATATGATCGTATAGCGGCAAGATGGAGGGATAAGTTCCTGAGCCCACGCATGATAGGGAGCTGAGAAGGCAACCCCAAGAACAATCAAAAGGATCCGGACAGCAATCACTGTGGCTAGCGCTGCATCCCTGAGAAGCAAAAACAGAGGAATAGAAACAATCACAGAAGTAGCTGCTGCCACCATCATCACCTTCTGGTTCGAAGTGCGCATTGCTAGATACCCAAAACAAGGCAATAAGCAAAAATCAAGCAGAAGAAGAAGCGTGTTGATGTCCATGACCTGCGTTTTGGAAAGGGATGTGATCAAGGGCACGTAGCCGTTCATCAAAGTGACCGCGAGGGAATAGGTCGTGTAGCTAAACCCCGAAACGCAGATGATCGCAAGAAGCGCTGAGCGATGGGAACGGACAACGTCTTTAAGCGGCCTATGATGTGAAGCATCCTGCAGAAACTCGGCCCCTTCCTCCGTTTTTAATCGAAGGACAACGCCGATGAGTGCAGTCAATGATCCCCCCCAGAGCAGAAAGCGCCAAGAACTTTCAATCAAATCCAAATGGCTGAGCAAAGAAACTCCTCCGGAAGCAAGCAATATTCCGGCAATCGTCGAAGCATCGTAAAAGCTGCTCATTAAACTTTTTTTTCTTTTTTCAGTGTGCTCGAGAACAAAGATAGCTCCGCCGCATGATTCTCCTGCCGCGCAAAAGTTTTGCAAGACACGAACGGCCGCAAGCAAAGCCGGCGCCCATATGCCCACCTCGGCATAAGTCGGCAAAAATCCCATTAAGACGGTAGTGAAAGCCATGAGCGATAAGGAGATAAACAGGGCATTTTTCCGCCCCCAAGTATCCCCGATCCATCCAAAAAATAAGGAGCCCAATGGCCTCGAAAAAATCCCGAGCGGGATCATCCCATAGGTCAAGATCAAGCCTGTCACCGGATCTTCTTTTGCAAAAAATAAAGGAGCGATAAATGGCGCGAGCATGCCGAACAGGGCATTGTCGTAGTGTTCAAGGATGTT
>JAFEGF010000113.1 GCA_018240225.1 Verrucomicrobiota bacterium | reverse complement strand
CTCCAACCATCCTTTAGGAAACCATGTCCATCGACTTCTCTTTTTCAAACGGGCAATTGAAGCTAATTTGAGGGCCATTTCATGACGCAAGAAATGTATAGCATAAAAGATAATCAATTGATCATGCAGGATGCTGAGCTGGGCTTGAACCTGACCCTCTCTTTTTCCTTGCCCATGCTTCCTCAGGATATTTCCGGCGAAAAGGTCCTTCAAAACGGCCATCTGCTCGTCATCGAAAGAGATGAGCAGAAAGCGCTGCGCGCCGCTTATCTTGCCTGCGATGGAAAAAGGCATGGACAATGCCGCCTCTTTTATCCCGATGGCACTGTCGAAGCGGAGATGTACTATCAGATGGACAAGCTCCACGGCCCCTCCATGTTTTATGCAGAGAATGGAGAAGTGTTGTCTCGCACCTTCTTTTGCGAAGGCAAGCGGGAAGGCAAGGTCTATTTTTACTACTTAAGCGGCAGAGTGTCGAGCGTCCAACGGTACAAAGATGGACTATGGCATGGCGTTCAAGAGTATTTCTATGAAGATGGGTCCATCAAAAGCCTGCTTCCCTATTCCCATGGAAAACTGCATGGAGAAGTCCGGTTATTTTGGGATGGCGGGAAGAACAAACGGACGACCCATTATACAATGGGGCTGCGAGACGGAAAAGACCAGATCTGGAATGAAAAAGGCGCTCTTGTCGACGATGCCGAGTACCGGTCTGGACAGCCTTGCGGCAAACATTGCCATTATTTTGCATCGGGAAAACCCAAAGAAGAGATCACTTATCATGCGCCGACCCGCTTTGATAAAAAAGAGTGGAATGAAGAGGGGAAGTTGATCGTGGAAGGGACCTGGTCCTCCGACATGAGCTATACTGAAAAATCATATTTGGAATCGCACGGCGCTAGAGTCCGCAAAGGATATTGGGATGGAAACAAGTTGTGTTGGAAGTGATGCCCGCTCCCTATTAATGGAGCGTTATCCGGAGATTTCGTTTCTTACGCAATATTCTCCATTCAATCCCTATCAGCTTTATCAGTCGTCCGATCAAAAGTGGAATGCCTACCGCGATGATGAAGCCTTGCACGCCGATGAAATCGGGCCTGAGATGGTACGCTTCGTCGATAAACTGCAATTAGACGGTGTCGACGTCCTCTATGTGTTTGGCTTCGGGCTAGGCCATTCTTATCATGCTGTCAAGAGCTGGCTGAAAGAAAAGAAGGAAAGGATGCTCATCTATTTAGAAGATGAGCTTGCCGTCTACGATGCGTTTGTCCAAACAGAACTCGCACAGGAATTGCTCCAAGACGTCCAGGTTCATTTTGTATTGGTGCAAAATGCTAAAAGCTGGAATGAGGTCCTCAAATCGCTTGTCGAAACCTATCCATCCCATCGGATCGAGGTGGGATATTTAGAGAGCTATAGCAGGAGCCGGCCGCAGCTATGCAAAAGGATCCGCCTCAAGCTCATGCGCCAGTGCGCGGTCGTCAATGCGCTCATGACAGAGGCCCTGTATTCCCATCAGCTCGTTGAAAATGTCCTTGCCAATATCAAAAGGTGGCCTTCTTCTTTTTTTGCGAACAATTTGAAAAATAAGTTCAAGGGGATCCCTGCGATCATTTGCGGCGCAGGACCCTCTTTAGGCCCGACGCTTCCCCTTCTCAAAGAAATGGAGGACAAAGCGCTGATCATTGCCGGCGGATCGACGATCACTGCGTTAAGCAACCAAGGGATCGTGCCCCACATTGGCATTGCTTTGGACCCCAATCCCGAAGAATATGACCGCTTAAGGGTCGCATCGGCATATGAGATGCCCCTTCTTTATGGAACAAGGGTGCAGCCTGATGTGTTCCAGACGTGCAATGGCCCTTGGGGATATATCCACTCCTACACGGGAGGTCCTTGCGAAGCGTATTTTGAAAGGGAACTTGAGGTAACGGGCGAGCCTGTCGGCCCGGATCTTGGGCCTGAGGCCTTTTCTGTCACGACGATCGCCATCGCCCTTGCAGTCGAAATGGGTTGCAGTCCAATCTTGCTCGACGGGATCGATCTTGCCTATACCGGCATGCAGCGTTATGCAGCCGGCGTAATGCCCTCTTCTCAAGTGTTTTTTCAAGACCTGCAAAAGGAGACAAGAGCGTCTGAGCGTGTATTAAAGAGAAAAGGGATCCAAGGGACGATGGTCACTACCCTTGTCAAATGGGTAATGGAATCAAGCAGCATCGCAAACTATGCAAAAGCCCATGGCCAAGCAGAGTTTATCAACGTTTCTTCAGGAGGGCTTGGGTTCAAGGGGATTGCCAATCGATCTTTCTCTGAAGTGGCGGACCAATATTGCAAGCGGAGCTACGACTTGCGCGCCATGGTCCACCATGTCGTTGAACAGAGCCGCTTCAAAGAACTGACCTCATCGGCGATATCCGATCAGATGAACACAGTAGCCCAAAGCCTGCAAAGGCTTTTGGGGCTTTGCGAGGAGATGCTTACGGAACTGGATGTTCTTAAAAAAAGAGGTTTTAGTCCTGACAAACCGTTTCCTTCAGGGAAAATGACAGTTCTTCAGCTGGATTTTGAAGAAGAAAAAGCTTTTGATTGCTTCCTCCCCCATGTTGGTCCTGCAATCGACCGACTCTTGAACCGCTCTCATGCGATTCCGATCCATGCAGAAGTAGAGGAGATCCGACTCAGATCGATCGATCGGTTGATCACAAAGTGGGAACATCTGAAAATAATGATCCAAAAAGAGATCGCTACGCTTAATAACCAGTTGTCTTTATGAGTTTGACCAAGTTTATCTGGGGATTCGTCCGCAAGCAGCGCTGGACCTTTACCGTCATCCTGCTCCTTTCTTTGAGTTGGACGTTCGAAATGCTGTTTTGGCCCTTTTTCCTTAGAAAAATGGTCGACATCCTCACCCATTTTGATATGGACCGCATCTCTGCTTGGCCTTCATTAAAAGTTCTTTTGATGTGGGGAGCTGCAGCTTGGATCTTTATGGAGTTCTCATTTCGCTTAAGGGACTTTCTGCAAGCTCGGGTCTATCCCAGGCAGGAAGCCGATATCCGCATGGCCATGTTCGATCATGTTCAACGCCATTCTCCCAAATATTTCAATGAGCACTTTTCAGGGAGCCTCGCAAACAAGATCGGAGACATGGTCTTGACATCTTCCTTGATGCTTCGAGATGTTCTGATGCTCTTTATCCCTTGCGCTTTCAGCTGCATCATGACCATTGTGATTTTTTCGGAGATGAACAGATTCCTCGCCCTCATTGTCGGGATATGGCTTGTGATCCATTTTACCCTCTGTTGGCTCTTTACGATTAAATGCGCCCATTATGCCTACGTGCATGGGGAAGCAAGAAGTTCTCTTGTCGGCAAGATTGTCGATAGTTTGACCAATAACTTCGTTGTGAACTTATTCTTCCGCTTCCGGTTTGAAAAGGATTATGTCAGCCATTACCAAAGCGTTGAGGAAAAAGCAAACCGACGGGCCAGACTCTATAGTGCAAAAATGTTCACGGCCTTGTCTTCAGCATTCATTGTCGAGATCTTTACGCTAACCTGGTTCATCATGTTCTATTGGAGCGAAGGGAAAATTTCTACAGGAGAGGTCGTCCAGCTTTTTTATACCATTTGGAATTTGAGCATGGTCGTCTGGTTTGTCGCCGATAGGGCCCCTGAATTTTTCCAGTCCCTCGGCATTGCAAAACAAGCCTTGTGCATCATGCAAGATCCCCAAGACCTGATCGATCCTCCCCATGCCGTCGATCTTTCCATTAAGAAGGGGGAGATCATCTTTGAAAATGTCTCGTTCCGGTATGGAGAGAAGAATATTTTTCAGAATAAAAATCTGCAGATCAAGGCAGGGGAAAAAGTTGGTCTTGTGGGGTATTCGGGCGCCGGCAAATCGACGTTTGTCAATTTGATCCTCCGTTTTTTCTCCCTTGAAGCAGGGAGGATCTTGATCGATGGACAGGACATCGCTTCTGTCACCTTGGAGTCTCTTCGCAATGCAATTGCGCTGATCCCTCAGGACCCGATCCTTTTTCATCGCTCTTTGGAGGACAATATCCGCTATGGCCGTGTCGATGCTTCTGAGAGCCAAGTGATCGAATCAGCCAAACTTGCTCATTGCGATGAGTTTATCAAGAAATGTCCTGCAGGATATCGAACCCTTGTGGGAGAGAGGGGGACAAAACTTTCCGGTGGAGAAAAGCAAAGGATTGCCATTGCAAGGGCTATGCTCTTAAAGGCCCCGATCCTCATCCTCGACGAAGCGACATCGGCCCTAGACTCGGTGACGGAAAAATACATTCAAGACAGTTTAGAAAAGCTGATGGCCAACAGGACGACGATTGTCGTTGCCCACCGTTTGTCCACCTTGTCCAAAATGGACCGGATCTTGGTCTTCGATCAAGGAAAGGTCATTGAACAAGGGTCCCACTTAGAGCTTTTGAGCAAGAAAGGGCATTATGCCCATATGTGGCAAATGCAGGCGGGCGGGTTCCTTCCCGATTCTCCCAATGCAACTAGTTAACCTGAGTTTTGGGTTCATTTTATAGATGATTAGTGCAGGTTTCGAGGGAATTTTTGCAAACTTTGGCACGTTCAATAGCTGGAGGAGCCTATGCACGTGCCAAAGTTTGTAAAAAGTACCCGAAAGATGCGCTAAGACTCTATGAAAGGAACCCAAAACTCAGGTTAGTGAGGATATTTCCTGATACTGCTGCAGTTTGTTGCGCAGCGTGCGGATGCTGATGCCAAGGACCTGGGCGGTCCTGGTCCTGTTGTTGTTCTGATCGGCAAGCGTCTGCAAGATGAGCCGCTTTTCCATCTCTTGTAAAGTAATACCCGATGGGAAGCAGATGGCCGGAGGAACTTCCTTCTGAGGGCCTTGGACTTCCAAGCTCAAATGCTCCGGATAGAGGATTTCTGACGCATGCATGACAACTGAGCGCTCCATGACATTCGCAAGCTCGCGGATATTGCCAGGCCAATGGTAGGCAAGCAATTTTTCCTTAGACTCGCTGGACAGCTTTTTGGAATGCTTGTGGTTTTCGGAGCAGAACTTCTCTAAAAAGTAGTCCGCTAATGGCAGGATGTCCTGCTTCCTATCGCGCAATGGAGGCAGGTGGATGGGAACGACGTTGAGACGGTAATAGAGGTCTTCGCGGAAGATCTTCTGCTCGACAGCTTCTTTCATGGACCGGTTCGAGGTGGAGATCAGGCGCACGTCAACTTTTGTCGGGCGGATGCCGCCGACCCGTTCAAATTCCATCTCCTGGATGGCCCTTAATAATTTGGGTTGGAGCTCGAGAGGGATCTCAGAGATCTCGTCCAGAAGAAGGGTCCCTTTGTCGGCAAGTTCGAACCGGCCGAGCTTTTTATTGATCGCTCCGGTGAACGCCCCTTTTTCATGCCCAAAAAATTCCGACTCAAGAAGAGGAGCGGGAATTGCGGCGCAGTTCACTTTAATGAAAGGATTCTCCGATCGGGAGGACTGGAAGTGGATCGCATGGGCGATCACTTCTTTTCCCGTCCCCGATTCTCCGCTGATGAACACACTGGCATTGCTCGCAGCGATCTTGCTGACATCGCTTAAGATCTTTTTCATCAAGTCGCTATGGGCAATAAGTCTGTCTTTGCTCGTGTTTTGCTGTGTGGAGATCTCTTTGCGCAGGAATTGGTTTTCTTCTAAAAGAGAGGAGTGCTCCTGCGCCTTTTCGAGCATCGCTTCAAACGTATCTTGGGAAAAGGGCTTGATCAAATAACTGAAGGCGCCAAGGCGCATCGCCTCGACAGCATTTTCGACCCGTTCGTATGTCGTTAAGACAATCACAAGGGCGTCAGGGTCTTTTTGTTTAGCTGTTTTAAGAATATCTGTTCCGAGGGAGGCGGAAATGTTGTTATCGCAAAGGATTAGGTCAAAATGGCCTTCGCGGATTCGCGCTATGCCGCTTTCCTGGTCTTCAGCGATCGCTACGCTGCAGTTTTTATGTTTGAGGGACTCTTGCAAATACTTCTGGACGTGCGCTTCATCTGCAATGATTAAAGCTGTTTCAATCGCCATAATTTACGTTGTCCCCTTGGGTGTCAAGATCTTCATGGGTTTATGGCGGCAGAGGCGTGCCAGCCTCTTGCAACACAAATGCCTGAAGTATTGACGGCTTTCATCATTTCTTGTAGCTTTTGAGAGCACGGCCCCGTTTACCCGTTCAGCAGGCAAGGGATGGGAATACCAGGTGCCCCTATTGCGGATTATAGAAAATGGCGAGATTAACAAAAGTCTTAAATTACATAGCCATCATTTGTTTTATAAACTTCTGGTTATCAGGATGTTCCGGTCTTGAGCAGTCGGAGCAGGAGAAATTAAGGCGGATGAATACCAAGGGAGAGTTCATCCATCGGAACCAGGACGAGTCCTATTATACCCTTCAATCCCCTCCTCAGAAAAAAAGGGAGCTCTATCCCTGGGAAGAGGCGAACAGCGGCGCTCATCTGAAGATCACCAAAGAGTTTTTCCGCTGCAAAGGAAGCAGTTCAAACCCTCCCCATGCAGACCATAGAGATCCGACGCGGCCAGTCAACTTCTTTGACTGCGGCGGTTTCCAAAAGCACAGCCTGCCTCTTAAAGGAGATAGGGAATATATTTATCCGATCCTGATCGATCTGCTCAACGAGGTGCAAACCAAGACTGGCAGCAAAGTTGTTATCACCTGCGGACATCGGTGTCCTGCCCATAATGCCTATGCCGATAATTCCACATACAACCAAAATTCCAAGCATATGATTGGGGCAGAGGTCGATTTTTACGTTTTAGGCTATGAGTCCAAGCCTGAGGAGATCATTCAAATCCTCATGCGTTACTATCAGGAAAATCCCCTCTATCAAAAAGAAAAGGGGTATGCCGAATTTGAACGATTGGACGCCAAAGACCTTAATGTCGCCACAAAGCCTTGGTATAATAAAGAAATTTTGATCAAGCTTTACAAAAAGACAGAAGGGAGGGATTTGGACAATCGCCATCCCTACCCTTATATCTCTGTCCAAGTGCGTTTTGATAGGGAGCAGAATGAAAAAGTCATCTGCGACTGGAAAAGAGCATTCAATTGCTATCGGCGCTACTAATCTAGCATTTTTACTTTGTCTTGCTGAGTCGAACTGATAGGAGGGGTATCGAACCCCCTCCAAAATTATAGGTCGGATCTTCACACTGAAGTCAACTGATCTAACAATGCACTTGGTGTGATCGATTTGTCGGATTCAATACAACTTAGGAAAATCTCTTTAATCTTCCCTATTCGTGCATATGCAGCTATTTTGGCGTCAGTAGGCAAATGTGAAGAATCTATTTTTTCAAGTACGTCCTTTAGGATTAGCTCGCTTGAAAAAACTTTCATGAATGCTAAAGAGAAAGGATCCTTGATAACATTTGACTGCCAATCCCAGGCGCGCATTACATCTTCCTTTCGCATCGTAGGAGGAAAACAATTTGAAGATGTATCGAGGAGCAAACTGCCATAGAACTCGAATTTCTTTAACACATTTTGATCCGTTTCATTAGGATTAAATGCTCCAATAATCAAGTTAAATAACAATTGGAACTGGAAATTAACGCTAGATTGACCGTTCATTTCATCTAAATAGGATGCCTGATCGACTAAATCTACTGATGAAATTTCGTTAAATTTTACGAT
>JAFEGF010000112.1 GCA_018240225.1 Verrucomicrobiota bacterium | reverse complement strand
TTGTGAAAATGGTTTGGATGCTGTCAAGAAGGATCCTTTCTTGCTGCTGCGCATCAGAAACTATGATGGACTGAACCTCCTTGAGCAAGTCCAAGAGCAGTTGAAGATCAAGATCGAAAAACAAAATGCGATCATAGCTCTTGCTGATCTTGAACTGTACTCCATTCTTTCGATGTCAAATCCAGAATCCTTTGAAAACCCGACTAAAACCATCCAAATAGCAATGGATAAGTTTGAGGCTCTTCCTAAACAAGCCAAGGAGTTCTTCTGCTACAATGTTTGGAAGCTTTCGGGTCAGCAATGTGACGGACAAGAGTTCGTCCTCCAAAAACGGGACATTACGATGTTTGTCTCGTTCGAAGGCAAGAACATTTGCAAGGATGGGATCTTCGAACTGCATGGAGAATCTCAAGCTCCTTTCCAGTTCAACACAATGTATGTCGATAAGGAAGGATTAAGAGAATCAGATCCTGTTGAGGTCAAAAAAGCGTTTCATCAGCTCATTCAGATTACAAATTTCCTGAACTTCCTAAGAGACCCTTATAAGCTCAATAACATGGATTTCATGACGAAGAAATTCAATGAGCTCGACCCAGAACTCAAAGCGATTTTACCTTCTTTGGTTAGCCTTGGATCGACATATCCCGATCAGTTTGGACCCATGACGGTTCAGGCTCCGATCGATTTCAACCTCTTGGCAGATTTGCGCGATGTTTCAGGAACGCCGATCTTAGAAAAGATTGCTGTCCGCCTGCATGCAAAAATCCAGGCTCACCGTCAATTAGAGCAACTAGCTCCCCTCTTGAAACAATCCATTTCCCACCCTGATCGATTGCTCCTGTTCAAACAGCTCGATCCTCAATTGCAGCAGCTCTTGTATTCCCGCACAAACGACCAGACTGTGCCAGAACTGTTAAGACTTGCAATCCAATGCTTAGAAAACCCCGATTTAAACAGTGCATTACCTCATGTCATTCAGTCGTTAAGAAATCATTCCGAAGATAAAGCTCAGTTTCTTTTCTCTCTTTTATTTATGAAGCTCCCTAGTGAGCTGAGCTCTATTGAAAACGTAGGAGAAAAAGCATTTTTTAATGATGGCGTCCAAGTCGATCCCGCATTAAAAAAGCAAGCCTTGCTGGATTTGCTCGAATTCCATAATACAGAGCAGACTGTGACAGGACTTTTACAGCTGGCGATAAAATGTGTAGACGATCCTCGTTTAAACAGCTCTTTGCCTATTGTTATTCGATCTTTAAGAGAGCTTTCTGAAGATAAAGCTCAGTTTCTTTTCTTTCTTTTGTACGAAAAGCTTCCTAGTGAGATGCGTTCTCTTGAAAAAGCAGGAGAAAAAGCATTTTTTAATGATGGCGTCAAAGTCGATCCCGCATTAAAAAAGCAAGCATTACAGGAGTTATATTCT
Source organism: Verrucomicrobiota bacterium (assembly GCA_018240225.1). Lineage (GTDB taxonomy): Bacteria > Chlamydiota > Chlamydiia > Chlamydiales > Rhabdochlamydiaceae > Acherontichlamydia > Acherontichlamydia pituitae. The sequence continues at coordinate 6,277 of JAFEGF010000112.1, read as the reverse complement.
CAAATTTGCTTAAGCGAAGGTGTTGATCATTTTTCTGCTGAGGGTCTTTTACCTGTCGTAGAGGAAGAGTTGACCCGTCTTAAAACCAACGCCTCGTATGTTCTCGGACAAGAGTGCTTCCAACCAAGGATCGCTCTTGAAAGGATCGCTGCTTCAGAAGCAAAGCCTACCCCAGAGCAACCGGAAGAACTGGTCCGCTTTTCTGCTGCTGCGATCAAATCAGCCCAAGTGTTCCACACGCATGCCTTTCCTGGAGGGACCCATCTTTTCAATTCTGATCAGCCTATGATGGAGCATGAGATCTCCTCTAGTTTGCAAGATGAAGACCTTCAACACCTCGCCCATAAAGTGGCAAAACACCTTCCTTTGTTCGAAGACAGTTCACATGTTGAATCATTAAATGAGATTGGGATTTCAACTCTCGAATGGGGCGTTTTCGAAGATAAGGCCCTGCCTGAGTGGACATTCCAAATCGCAGCTTCTCCAAAAAAGGGTGCAACAGATACAGGCCAGATCCAACGATACAACGATATCCTGCAGACTGTCATAGAAAAAGAAGGGCTTCGCATCGATCTGCCAAAACTCTGCATCATTCCAACATCTGACGAAAAAGCTTCACTTTTTGTCAAACTCGAGAAAAAAGCGGTCGGAGAAGATTTTAAAACAGCCTTTTACAAATTATCAGCAGAAGACCAAAAGCGTTGTTCCCGCGACCTGTGCCGCTTGATTGCGTTAACAGGCTTTGATGCCATCTGCATTAATACAATGACCATCCATAATGGAAGGATCCAAATCCATGACCTTCCTCTGAAACCGGCGCATTCGATCGAATCTGCGCGCGCAAATGCCAAACAGACGCTGCTTAAGATAATAGAAGAATGCAAAAAAGAGTATGTGTCACCTTGGAACACTCCTGAAAGATATGATGAGGGGTTCATCATTTTGCGCCAAGCCGCAGAAGAGCAGTTTAGCTTATTGGAAGAGCGGGATATCCAATCTCCAAAGACGATCAAAGCATTCCGCAGCTTTGCAGCAGTCATGACAGATCCTTCCTCGACGATCGAAATGAAGCAAGCTGCATTTGCAAAAGTGCCTAAGCACCTGCAAGAATTCCTTTACTTCTGCGTCTGGGGTGGACTGAATAAACTGGAACAGGTTGGAGACTCCATTGAAGAGTTCGGCAAAAAAAAGACGCTGTCGAATTTAGACATCCTTACCTATTTGAGCAGCAAGTCGGGAATGAACATTTTGGAGCAGATCGAAACACGCTTCAGCTTATGCGAAGCAGAAGAACTGTTCCGTCTAGCAAAAAGAGCTCTTGCTGATGAACACGCATCTCCTCTTGTCTTCCATGCCTTTGTAACGACGCTGCAACAGAAGGTACTCGGATCATCTCTGCTCGCTCCGATCGCAAACCATCTCGACAAACTCCTTGTTCAGTTATCTGAAAAATCGATCCCCGAACATGCTCAGTTTGAAGAGATCAGGAAGGCCCTTGTCGGCACAGATGGAAAAGAGGGGCTTCTCGACACTTACATCCGCACATTAGACTCAAGCAAACGGAGGATCACCTGTTTTGCGATGGCCCAGAGGGTCAAGCTCAACCGCTTGTTCAAACAAGACGCCTTCCCAGTTAAACCCGTTCCGATTGAAAAGCTCCGCGTACAAGGAGAGCCTGTCAATGTTCAAGAGCTGCCACAAGGGATGAAGGTCCTTCTGGTCGCTTACGAGTGTTCCAAGTACGGGCTTAAGCTCGGCGGGCTTGGAGAGGCGATCTATGGAATGGCAAAATCGCTTAAGGACAAAGGATGCGAAGTCACGATCCTGATGCCCAAATTTGCAGGTTTGCCTAACGAAATCCAAAAGAAAATCCAAGAGGGGCAATCAACGACGCTGCGCCACATGGTCTCAGGCCAAATGAAAGAGGACCGAGTTTGGACATTTAAAGAAGAAGGGATCACCTTAGCTTACCTCGAAGATACCAATGCGGAACGGAACATGTTCGAGATCGCATCGGGAGCCCTCGTCTACAAAGATGGCAACCTGGCAGATCCCGATAGGCCTTGGCACGGGCTCCGCGAAAGGATGGCCTACGTCGGAAGCGCTGCGGCAGAGTATATCGCCCAGCATAGCGACGAGTATGACGCGGTCCTCTACAATGACTGGCATGCGGCCTATTCGATCGACCGCTTGGCCCACCGCCACTTCGATGAGTGGGTATGCGGAAAATTCCCGGCAAACGTCTTTGTGATCCATAACAATAGTTTCGGATGCCAAGGTGTCTACGATCTCGAAGATCAAGATATCCTTAGAATGTTCGGAGATCAGCGCAAAGGGCTCAATGTGATGCTCCAAGGGATTGAACTTGCTGACAGGTCGGTCACCGTATCAGAGACTTTCGCCCTTGAAATGCAAGACGGCCCTCTTACCTCGGGGATCGGACCTTGGGTCCGCAGAGCTGCCGATGAAGGAAAGTTCCACGGGATCATCAATGGAAGCAATCCAGACCTTTGGAATCCTGAAACAAACAAAGCATTGAAAGAATGGAAGGACCCTGAAACTGGGCAGCCGATCGACCTTACCTTCTCGCCGCAGACAAAAGACCTTGTCGGCCACAAACAGATGATCCGGTTCCAATTGTATAAAGCGCTGCAAAAATACTATCCGGAAGCGCTGAAAGCGATGAACTGCAAATCGCCTGAAGACTTCATCAATAACCCTCTTCTCCTCTATGTGGGAAGATACGACGCTTCGCAAAAAGGACTCGACAAGTTCAAGCCGATGATGGAAGCTGCCCACGCCAAAGGGGGGCATTTCATCTGCATGGGAACCGAAGAGATCAACGGCGCCACGGAAATTTTGGACGATCTGCAAAGACGGGCCGAGGAGCTCCAATGCGGATGGATCACACGCGGCCATGAACAGCAGAGCTTGAAAATGCAGATCGGCAATGCTGAACGAGGCATCCCTGCATTAGGGCCTTTGATCAGGGCATCTACAGATTTCTGCTTGGTCCCATCCTGCTTCGAGCCTTGCGGTCTTGTGCAAGGAGAAGGCTGGCTCTTTGGAGCGCCTGCCATCGGTACAAAAACAGGCGGTCTTGCCGATACGATCGTTAGCGATCGAGAAAGCGAACGCTTTAACGGCTTCACCTATCCGCGCCTCTATGATTGGAACTCGCCAGAACAAGACATTGCTGCAGCAAAAGCTGTCGGAGAGGCCATCACTTTCTGGACATCACTTGGCAAAGAGAAAAAAAATCAGATGATCTCAAGGCTGATGGTCGATGGCCGTCAATTGAGCTGGACCACTTCACCAAGCGGCCTCTCTCCAGTAGACCGCTACCTTGTCACGCTTAAAGAGGCGATCGAAGCTAAAAAAGTGCGCCAAACCCAACCGGTCGATCTGATCGGAGTCGATGAATCGCCTGCTCCTGCAAGCGATGATTACTTTGGACAAGGCGTTCAGTCCGACCTGTATACGCAGTTCGGCGCGCAGATTGTCGATCAGAAAGGCGTCCAATTCCGCGTCATGGCGCCAGCTGCTAAAAATGTCTCTGTCGTTATCATCGAACCTAACGGCAAAGAAGTGCTTTTCCCAATGGAAAAGTTACAAGATGGCTCTTGGAAAATCCTCATTGAAGGCGCCAAAGAAGGAACTGTCTACCAATACGAGATTGAAACAGCGCAAGGTAAAATCGTGCGAAAGAACGATCCGTTTGCCCTCGGCTTCGAACCAACAAAAAGGCAGTCGAGCCAAGTGGTCGCATCTCCAAGAGAATTCGAATGGACAGACAAAGCCTGGATGCAGACACGCAAAGAACGCAAAGACGGCCCTGTCAACATCTACGAGGTCCATATTCCAAGCTGGCTCAAACCAGATAGCAAATATATCAACTTCGTCGATATCGCAAAACAGCTTGGCCCTTACTGCAAAAAAATGGGCTTTACCCACGTCGAATTGTACGGACTTTGCGAACACTTCGTCGATGAATCGATGGGATACCAAGTCTCAGGATACTTTGCGCCCACCTCGCGCAACGGCTCCCTCAAAGACTTCCAAGAGTTTGTCAACATCATGCACGAGAGCGGGATCGCGATCATCTACGACTTTGTCCCAGCCCACTTCGTCATCGATGATTGCAGCTTGAGGGAATTCGACGGCACCCAGTTTTTTGAAGAAAGCGATATCCGCAATAGGGATAGCTCATGGGGAACGCTCCTGTTCAATTTCAACAGGAACGATGTCCGCAACTTCCTCCTCTCTTCGGCGCGCTTCTTCCTCGACGAATGCCACCTCGATGGGATCCGCGTCGATGCGGTTGCTCACTTCACCTCTTACAGCAGATGGAGGGATAAGTTCACTTGGAACCCAGGGCCGGACGGCACCCAGTTCAATCGCGGAGGTATCCAATTTGCAAAAGATTTTAACCGGATGGCACATGAAAGAGATGCCTTGACCATCGCAGAGAACTCGTGGCGCCACGATCTTTCCGATACATCGCCGGTCGATTGTCCAAATGGACTCGGGTTCGACTTGCGCTTCAACATGGAAGCGCGCAGCAAATCGCTTGAGTTCTTAAGGGCTAGTAACGCTGAAAGAGCGGAAGAACACAACAAAAAGATGTATCGCCAAGTGATGTGCGATCTGCCCAAAGAGAAGTTCATGGGCCCCTATCTTTGCCACGACGAGATTAAGCCAGAAGACAGAGGCCACATCGTCGAGCATATTATCCGCCATCCGGATGACAGCGAACAGGATATCGATGCTAAAACTAGGCTCTATTTCACCGTCAATGCATTCTCCCCTCAGCATGCGAGGATGACTGCGATGGGCACAGAGTTTGGCCTTTCAGGAAAATGGGACCTGCATTCTTCTTTGGGTTGGGAAAAATATGAACAGATGCCAACACACCGAGCCCATCAAGAAGAATATGCCCGCATCAACCATTTTTATCTGGAGCATCCTGCATTCTGGAGCGCTGGAAAAGATATGTGCGATTTCTCATGGATACCGCTGGACACGCAAGGTTCGTTGATCGCCTATGAAAGGCGTGATCCGCGAAATCCGGGAATACGCTACCTTGTCATCCACAACTTTGCCAATCAGGACTTCGAACATGTGAAGATCCGTGCAAAGGAGCAGGAAGCGATCCAAGAGATCAAAAAAGCAAGGACAGTCTTCCAGTCCAATGAGCCAAGTGCAGATGCGCTTGAACATCCAAAAGTGATATTTGGCTACTCGCAAACGTCTGATAATATGAAAGCATCCAGCATGAAGATTAAACGAGTGCCTAAATACAGCACCGTTGTGATCGAAGAGATCCTTGAAGAAAAGCAAAAGCTCTAATAAAGTGCAAAAGATCGGCAGGCTCGCCTGCCGATCTTCCTTTAACGTCCTGAAGCGGCTGCAAAACTGCCTCAAGATGTTACTTTTTCTATTTTGAAAGGGAAGCTTCGATCTCTTCCAAGCTCTTCCCTTTTGTCTCAGGGATATAGCGCCAGAAGAACCATAGGGCGACAACGCCAATTGCGGCATAAAGGCAGAACGTACCCGCTGAGCCCAAGTGCTGCATCAGGTCAAGGAATGTCAGCGAGATCAAATAATTGAAAAACCAGTTGCTCATCGTCCCGACCGTCATTGCTTTTCCCCGGATTTTCAACGGATAGATCTCAGAGAGGAGCAGCGATGGGATAGGCCCTAAGCCGATCGCAAAGGAGGCCACATAGGTCATCAGGCTCACGATGGCAATCAGATCGATCAGCTCCGACTCTGTAAAAAATGCGAGGGCTAGCACGAGCAAGCTTACCACCATTCCGACAACGCCCCAGATTAATAAAGGCCTTCTTCCGACTTTATCGAGGAGCCAAACTGCAGCAACTGAGAAAACGACATTGACGATCCCTACGCCAAGCGTCGCTAAAATAGCTCCGAATGCAGAGCCAAAACCTGCGACCTGGAAGATTTTTGGAGCATAGTAAATGACCGTATTGATCCCTGTGATCTGTTGGAAGCAGTTTAAAAGGATCCCAACAAGAAGGACGAATCGTAACTTAGGATGAAGAAGCGCTGACCAGCCTCCTTTCTTTTGAGGCGCAGCGCTCCTTTTCATCTCCAATAGATGCTCTTCCCATTCCGTGTCGCGGCGGAGTTTTTTCATGACGGCGACCGCTTTTTTCTCCTGATGTTTGACCAAAAGCCAGGGCGGGGTTTCAGGAATGAAATAAAGCGCCCAAATTTGGACCAAGGCAGGGATGACGCCGACTGCAAACATCAT
>JAFEGF010000111.1 GCA_018240225.1 Verrucomicrobiota bacterium | reverse complement strand
GCCTCTCAAATCCCTAAAAAGTCTAGTTATAAAACAGCTTCTAAGAGACTGTTAAGGAAGCAAACTTTTATGATAAAGACATTCATAGCCGCCATTTTCACTGCCTCGACGGCATCCTTATTGTCGCTTAATGAGCTGCCCTATGCACCAGAAAGCCTGATCTATCAGACGCCGAATGCTATTGAATCTTCCGTAGCAGAATTTGACAAGCTTGCCCAAAGCGCCTTAACAGATTTTGTCACTTTGAGCGCTGAAGGCAATTATGCAGAAGCATATCAAAACTGGTCTGATTTGCAGTTCAGTTATGTCTCATTTGACCTGCTGTTAGATAAAACAGCCGATCTTTCGTCGATCAACGAAGTGAAAACATCTACTCCTGCTCAGCAATCGATCTTGAAAAACAGGTTTAAAACTCTGCTTGCAAGCCATCCTGGGCTCCTCGATGCATTGATCAGCAATGCCCATGCTGCTGCAAAGCTTACGCCCCAACAACGCTTTTTAACAGAGAACATCCTCAAAAATTACCAACACCCTTCCTCTGAAAAAACGGCAAAAATCTCATCAGCACTGCAAACACTTTCCGATACGGAAAAACAGTCCTTTGCCTATGCTCCAGGGACTGCCCTCCCTGTCGATGCAAAAAAGTTATCTCAGCTCAATGTGCTGACGGCCAATATCCTTTGTTTTCCGGGAATCCTTCCCTATATGTACGGAGGGACCTCTCCATGGAAAGATCGGATCTCCCAGATCGTCGACACCATTTTGTCTGCCAAAGCGGAAATTGTCTTTCTGCAGGAAGTATGGGACCCGGAAGCGATGAGGGCTTTGATCAAACTTTTACAAAACGACTATGCGCATTTTTTCTATAATGCCGGAGATCCTTCAGGGACCATCGATCCTGAAAAAATGGGCTATAACAGCGGTCTATTTATTGCGAGCAAACTTCCCTTGCAGTCCGTATCTTTTGAACGGTTCGTACGGAGCCTTCCCAAAAAATCCAACCGGGGGGCATTTTTTGCCATTTGCGAAGCGGGAAAACAGCGCGTTGCTTTTATCAACACCCATCTTCAGCATGGGAACTTGCCGGAATTCCGCAAGGTGCGCAAAGAGCAGCTGTATTGCTGCCATCGCCTACTCATGCAAGCAAGACCAAATAGCGATTGGGGATTCCTTGCAGGAGACCTCAATATCAATGCCCTTGATTCCAATTTTCAAGAAAGCGGCATTTCTGAACTCTTTGAGATCCCTTATGCTATCGACCGCTTTGAAAAGAAAATGGAAAAAGCCACATGCACAGATTACTTCAATGACCTTGTCATGACCCCTTTCGATCGCCGCAAGCAAGTTGTGCCCACTTTTGAACTCCTTGATTATTGCATCGCTCCAAAAGGATTTTCTATGCCTGCAAAACCTGTCCAAAAGCTGATCAAGCTCTTTTCCGTAGATGCCCCAGCGAAGGCCCTTTCCGATCACAACGCCCTTCTCACAACATGGACGCTATCTCCCTAAGAGACGTTCTCTGAATTAGAACAGTTTGCTTTTCGCGCTGAGGAAATCACATTTTTAAAATCACCGTAGCGCAAAATATCCGGGTTATTTATATAACGATAATGGACAACCTTGAAGTGTAAACGAATGATTTTGCTCTCTTGTTTAGTTCTATCAGTCGCCCACTCTACCCTCTCAGCATCTCCGGCCATTTCATCGAATGAGCAACTAGCTGTTTCAAATACCAAGGCAGCCAACGAAACGATTGAACCTATTTTCAATTCCCTCATTGATTCAAGCCTCTATTTAGGAGCAGGCGCGCTGTTCAGTTCGGCGACAATCCTTTCTGGAATCGGCTGGGGTGCATTTTATCTCACGCCATGGTCATCAACGATTGCTAATGAATGTCTGATTTCAAGCCAAGTCTTTGGACTCGGAGCGCTGCATGCTTTAGGACAAGGCTTCAAGTTATCGCCTCTTTTGTCTAATTTTTTTAAACAGCTCCCCTCTTCGTACTCTTCATGGGACCTCAACAATAAGCTGCTCTCCGAAATTCCTGCTGCGGCAAACAAAGATAAAGAACTCATCCAATTCCTGCAGAGGCGCTGGCTAGCCAAGATCACTGGCACCTATCCTTTTCTTGTGGACTGGATGTGCCCTTCTTTTGGCATTTCGTATCAAGTCCACCGAGAAACCACCAATTCCTATACAAGGGACCCAGCCAACAAATTTTCCGACACCTATAGAAACCGGCTCGAAGCTTGGAGGCAACTCCTTCCCCATCCAGAATCGTATCCGCTCGTTCTGACCCGCCCGGCAAGCATTCAGGAGTACCTTCCATCCTCGATTGTCATTCCAGGAGGAGAGGCGGTAGAGTCCTCCGCCGCTAAAATTGCTCAGGGCGCCAATCCTTCTAACCCTCTATTAATTGTCGATCTGACATCTGTCCTTCCTGATCAATCGACCGATCCGAACCAGTGGCTGGAAAGCTGGCTATCTTACGAAAAAGATTTTCTTGCATGCTGCAGTGAGAAAAAGATCGATCTTAACCAAGTCCTATGCGTCCATCGGGTCATGAATGGGGACATTGCCGGCATGCGGATCCTTCCTCTTTCCTCCATTCCTGCAGAACATACGGAAAAACTGTTCCAGTCTTTAATGGAATGGATCGGCAAATTCGGGCTATCGGCAACGCGGGTTGAACTAGACCGGCTGCACCTTCCTTCCGATCCAGCTCTTGCAGAAATGAGCGAACACGTTTTTATTCCTGAAAATATTCCTGTTCCTTCAAAGAAGCAATGGGTTTCGCTTATCGACTCTGTTGATCTCAAATGGAAGTCCTCCCACCCGCAAAAGACCCAAATGCTCAAAGGAACGATCAAAGCCATCAAAGATCTTTGCTTGGCAGTCCCTCAGAGCAAATGGGAGGAGATCGCCAAATCGCCGACACGCTCATGCATCGTCAACCTTTGCTATAGGAAGATCAAGGAGAACCTTGACCTGCTTCTTAAAGAAGCCGATCAGATCTCGTTCCATGAGGTAGCGACCCATCTGGAACAGCTCCATTACGACCTTTCATCCCTGCTTGAAATCTTCGCTCCTTTTTCAAAACATGATTTTTGCGAGGCCTACAAGAATCATCTCACCAGTATTCCGAAAGACCTGCAGCCGCTGACAGGATATGCGATCCATGCCTCTGCGATGGCAAGCCTTGGGGGGATCTTTAAAGCTGTTCAAAAAATGGCGGGAAGGCCAATTAGGATCCTCTTTGGAGAAAACACCTATTTTGAATGCATTCGGGCGGTCGAGCTCGTCACGAAGGCCACACAGATCCCAGATGCCTCAGAGCAAGATTGGAATGAGGTCGACCTTATCATGGCCCAATTCAGTCCGACTGTGAAAAGGATCAATTCCAAAGTCACCGAATACCAAGTTACCGAATACCATGCGGAAAAGGTTGCTGACTATCTCCATACTGCATTGAAAGGGAGGGAAGGGAGGCCTTTATGCTTGGCTTTGGACTGCACGCTGGACTACAGCAATTCGCCGAGGGTTGAAAAGCTCCTTTCTGAATTCAGGAACGAGATCGAGAGGGGCGATCTGAATATTCTATGCTATCGGAGCGGTCTGAAGTTCGATCTGTTCGGGATGGACAACTACTGCGGAGCTCCCTTCACGATGACGCATAGCGCAGATGGGAAATGGGGATGTTTTGACAGCCTATTGACCGATCCGGCCCTTCAAACAGACCGCTTAAGCATGAACTGGTTCTGCCTGGCCTACAAAAGCTTGTCTGGCTATATCGAATGGTACAGGAAACAGATCTTCGATAATACGCGCGAGGTCTTAAACAGAATCCCTCAAAGGCTTTATAACACAAGCAACGCCTATTACCGCGTCATCCCGATCGATCAAGATGCCGATGCGACATTTCTCGACATTAAGATCTTTGGAACCTTCCACGCATTCCGTGCCGACCTCCTTGTCGGAGTCCACACCACATTACGGTGCATGGAGGCGGGCTTCCCCCTCCTATTCCGTCCAGGGATCGGATTTCATCATCCTAACCTTGCAGTGCTGTTTGGAAAAGAGTGCTCTACCGTTCGATTGACAATCGGCATTGATCCAGCCCAAATCGATGTCATCGTGCGCTGTTTGGAACTGGTGGATGCCTGCAACGGCCATTCTGACAGAATGCTGGGTGCAAAAGAGCTGCACCCATTTCCGCTGCCGTTATAATCCTACAGATTTTCCTCTACGACGTTGACAAATTGAAGTCCTTTGTCCGAAGAATACGTGAACTCTGCAATGCCGCAGTTTGCCGGATAGGGCATTTTCTCTTCCGATCCTCGGCAATCCGCAATGAGAGTTTTAAGGACCCTGCCATGTCCAACAATGATCACGGTTTCACCCGGATGCTCTTCTGCAATCTGCGTTAGTTCGCTTAAAGAACGTTTTAAAAGGGCATTATAGCTTTCAGCGCCTTCAAAAACAGGCAGGTAGTCCCATCGGACCTTCCGATCCGGATAATGATCTTTGACCTGATCTTCCATTGCGCCGTACTGATCCGCCATCTCTTTGACCAACTGTCCATCCGCAGCTCCCCAATTGATCTCCCGCAGTCCGGTGCGCAGCTCAACGTTCAATCCCAATTCATTCCCGATCGGCGCAGCGGTTTCTTGCGCTCTAATGAGATCGGAGGCATAGATCGCTGTTATCTTCCCTAAACGAGCGCTCTTTTGAAGCTGAGAGACCCTTTTGGCGCATTCCAACGCTTGGATCTTCCCTTTTTCCGTTAAAGAACCATTGGTCCCGCTTCCCGTATAAATGTACGTTGCAGGGTTAGGATCGTTACCCGGAACTTCTCCGTGCCGGATGTAGAGAAATCGGGTCATTGCTTCATTTTCCTCAGCGGCAACCGGCGATGGCAGGCTGCATAACGAGGAGAAAAAACATAAAATAACGCTTAAAAAGTACACGGCAATAGCCCTCCATTAATTATATAGAGGCGCCATTATACCCTATGGATCCTTTGAACGCCAAAAGCAAACACGTCGAGTAAAATTTTTACTTCACATATGCTGGATCAATTCAGAGACCAGGAATGACACGACCGGCTCCGTTTCATGGGCTATCCGAATAATCTCTTCAACACTAACTTCCTCTAGATTCTCGACATTGCCGCAATCCGTAACAATAGAAATTCCTACAACCCTCATGCCCATATGCTTAGCTACGATATTCTCAGGCACCGTCGACATGCCGACAGCATCTGCGCCCAGAACATAGAGCATCCGGTATTCCGCCTTCGTTTCAAAGCATGGTCCTTTCAGGGCGGAGTAAACACCTTTTTTAACAGGGATGTTGTGCTCTCTGGCAATCTCTTCCAAACGGGCGATGTACTCCCGATCATAGGGTTCCGACATATCGGGCCAGCGAGGTCCAATGTTCGGGTCATTAGGGCCGATCAGCGGATTGTCGCCCAAAAGATTGATCTGGTCCTGGATGATCATGATATCGCCAGGAGAGTAGGTGGGGTTGGTCCCGCCTGAGGCATTGGTCAGCACAAGGCTGCCCGCTCCCAGAGCTTTCATCACCCGGATGGGAAAAGTGACCTGATGCATCGAGTAGCCTTCATAAAGGTGGAGCCTCCCTTTCATAGCAACAATAGGCCGTCCGTGAAATGTCCCGAGAAGCAACTTCCCATCATGATAACCATCAAGCGTCGATGTATAAAAACCAGGAATGTCTTGAAAAGGGATCTCCGTTTCCACTTCAATCTGTTCCGCAAAATTTCCCAATCCGGTCCCAAGGACAATAGCGACTTCCGGTTTGAGAGAAGTTTGCTCTCGGATGTATGTTACAGCTGAATCGATCGCATCGGAAAGGGCGAGGCGCTTGCAGCATGCATTCTCCATCCCATGAACCGAAGAGATGCTGCAATAGCTGATGGAAAGAAGAGTCAGTAACAAATAACGGGCCATGTTCATTTTTTCCTCCTGGTTGCTGGAAGGAGGTAGTTTTAAAGCAAGGCTTCTGATTTGTCCAGCCTATTGTCAGAACACATAGACAAAATGTGGATAAATCCCTTAATTATTCAAACCAGAATGCAAAGACATTGATCTGATCGCTATGTCCTAAAAAGGAGGCAATAATGCCAACTGCTGACGAAAAAAAATTTCTCTGCGATCAAATGTGCTTGGAATTGGGAAAATGGCTAAGGATTGCCGGATACGATACTGCCATTCTCGACAATACTCTAGAAGATCAGAAGGTCTATCAAAAGGCGGTCTATGAAAAACGGCGACTTCTTACAAGAGACCGCTATTTCATAGAACTTGATCCTGAACGCAAAACCATCATCTATTTGAAAGGAGAGTCCCTTGACGGATGGGTCGAGCAGCTAAAAGAAGAAGAAAAAGTAGATTGGCTTTACAACCCCTTTTCCAGATGTTTGCATTGCAATGCGCTCCTTGAAAAAACAGACTCGCCTGATGTTCCTGAGAAGATCCTTGAAAACACCAAAGAATTTTGGTCATGCCCAGACTGCTGTCAGATATTCTGGCTCGGTTCCCATACCGAGCGGATGTTAAGCACTCTTAAGAGCTGGCAAGACCATGAAGTTGTGCTAACGATCGGCTTAGGCGGCGATCTCATGATCGGACGGCTCGTCGATCAGTTCCTTGAGCACCGCTCCCCCTCCTACGTCTGGGGGGACTTGCATCCTCTCCTAGCAAAAATGGACTTTAACCTTGTCAACTTAGAGACAACATTGACACGCAGCAAGAAACTGCGGATCAAGGTGTTTAATTTTAAGGCCGATCCAAAACGGGTCGCTGTTCTGAAAGAAGCTCCGATCCATGCTGTCAATATCGCAAATAACCATATCCTTGATTTTGCAGAAGAAGGCCTCCTCGAAACCATTGAGGTGCTTGATGCAGCGCACATTCTACACAGCGGAGCCGGTAAAGATTTGTCCGATGCAATCAAGCCTGCCATCTTTGAAAAGAAAGGGATCAAGATTGGAGTGATCGGCTGCACGGACAACGAACCCGACTGGAAAGCGGGGCCATCGCATCCTGGGACCAACTTCGTCGATGTCGGAAATCTGGAACTGTTGCGAGAGCAGATCACCAACCTTCGCAGCCAAGTCGATCTTCTAATCTTGTCGGTCCATTGGGGTCCGAATATGCGAAGAAGGCCCCCTTCCCATTTCCGAGATTTCGCCCATGCCCTAATCGATCTTGGCGTCGATATCGTCCATGGCCACAGCGCACACGTTTTTCAAGGCGTTGAGATCTATAAGCAAAAACTGATCCTGTTCGACACAGGAGACCTTGCCGATGATTACGCCGTCGATTCGGAGCTTCGGAACGACCTCTCCTTCTTTTTTGTTGTAAAAGCGAATAAGAAGAAGATGCTTTCCTTAGAAATGATCCCCACAGCGATCTCCGATTTCCAGGTCAACCTGTGCCAAGAAACAGAGTCGATGGAGCTCATGGAAAAACTCTGCGAGGAGCTGGGATCCCATCCTGTACGGACTATGCAAGGGCTGGTCTTATCATTGCACGATGCCTTCTAGGAACGTCTCTTCTAATGAGTTGTTATCAACGGTTTTCATCGATCTAATTGTTTGTTTTTGAAACAAACACATTAAACACCAATAACATATGATATTAAAAAAATTATTATAAATTGAAAATTTTAATTTAAAAACCTATAATTAGAATCGGGATAATTTTAATTACTTAATATGAGGAATAAACTATGGCCCATGCATCAAAGCCTGTTC
>JAFEGF010000110.1 GCA_018240225.1 Verrucomicrobiota bacterium | reverse complement strand
GTCCTCAAGCCAGCTCTTTCCCGAGCGGAAGAAGCTGCCTATGGGATAAGCGGAAACCCGGGCGCCGTCAACATTTTAACAGGAACGGGAGAGCTCGGGCGCTGGCTGCGGATCCCCAAAAGCTCCGGCGTTCGGCTTGGAGGAGCATGGCTAGGCGATTACAACGCTCTCTTAAACGGCTCAGATGGAGCGCATCACCATCGGTGGCTGACAGGCAACAGTTCGTTCATCCTCGACTTGTACATCGACCTGCACAAGGCGATTGGATGGAAAAGAGCATCCTTTGGCACAGAGTTCCTCCAGTTCAATGGACAGCCGACGAATGCCGATGCGGGTGTTGTCCAAGGGTATAACAGCTTGCCGGGCGATCCCCCATTGAACCGGTCGGAGCTCTACCAGTTATGGATCCGTCAAGGATTTTGGGATGACAAGCTGAGCGTGCGCATAGGAAAAACTGTTCCGACGTACCACTTTAACAATGTCTCCAAGCCTGTTCCCACAACAAATCCGGCGATCTCTATCCCTTCCGTTAGCGGGCTGATCTATACGCCGATCTTTGTGAACACAACGCTGTTAGGGGCTATCGGCGGATATTACAACTCAGTTTATGGGATCGTACTAACGATCGCTCCTGTTAAACAGTCCTACATCAATATAGGCGCTTACGACGGCAACGTTGCAAGAGGGGTGCAGACGGGACTTAAAGGACCCCATTTCAACGGATACTACTTTTCCATCATTGAGGCAGGGTATGGCTGGACGAAATCAAAACCTGGGATTGCTGCAGTCGGCGGATGGTATCAGAGCGGAGTCCTAAAATCAGGCAGCCAAAAAGAAGATGGGACCGGAGGTATCTATGCTTTCGGATCGCAGGCCCTTTGGATTAAAAAGTCGGAAACGACGAGCAAAGGCAATGTTTCCGGATTTTTTCAATTTGGCTGGAACAATTCTCGAACGCTGCCTATGAACCTTTTTGTAGGAATGGGACTGACAGCATTTGCCCTTGTCCAAAAGCGTCCGAACGATTCCTTCGGGGTCGGCGCTTCCTGGTCGCGCCTTAATCACCATACGTATTCACGGTATTCGGAACTGATGCTGCAGGGCTATTACCAAGCGCAAGTCTACAAGTCGATCTATTTTCAACCTGTTCTCAGCTACATCCCGAATCCCGGTGCGGATCCCCATAGGTCCAACGTATGCGCATTGACCGCCAGGCTCACAGCCTTGTTCTGAAAAAATGATGATTTTTCTTGCGCTTCTTTACGATAATCATTACATGTAAATTTTATTTGAATTAGGAGTGGAAATGCTGAAAAAAGCACGCATCTTCTCATTATTTGCCGCCATGTTAATTGCATCTTCTCTTATGGGAGAGACATACCGGGTCCCTGCAACAAAAGATACGACGACGCTGGGCCTGTTTACTCTCAATAAGCCGCCCGTCGTCAAAGTCCGATCAGGAGACATGGTCTCTTTGGAAACATGGAATAGCTGCCTGCATGAAATGGTCTTCAATAAAACGACTCCTGCAGATGTGGCAAAGTTCTATGCGGCGCATAATATCCAGAAAAGGCGCGGCATGCACACCCTGACAGGCCCAGTTTATGTGGAAGGCGCTGAACCTGGCGACGTGCTGGAGATTCGGGTCATCGATATCAAACTGAGCGACTGGGGCTACAATTTCTTAAGCCCTACGCAAGGGATCCTTACCGAATTTACTAAACCGAGGATCAAGTACTTCAAGTTCGACAAAAAGAACAACACGACCGAGTTCGTAAAAGGGGTCTGCCTGCAGCTGAAGCCCTTTCCAGGGATCATTGCTGTAGCTCCACCTCTTGACTGGCCGAAAGCTTGGCCTGTCAATATTCAGGCAGACATGTGCCAGCCTGTGGCAGGAGAGTTCAATTCCGTTCCGCCAGGACCTTTTGCCGGCAACTTGGACCAGCCTGAGCTGCAAGCAGGTTCGATCTTATTTGTCCCCGTCTTTCAGAAAGGGGGTCTTGTCTGGACAGGGGATTCGCACGCTATGCAGAGCAACGGCGAGATTGATGTCACCGCTCTGGAGACTGCGTATGAAGGGATCACTTTGCAGTTTATCGTCAGAAAAGACCTGAGGGCTGAAGGGGTCGCTGACGTTACGAAAAGAAAGGGAGGAAACGTATTTACCTGGCCGATCATTGAAAATGCAACGCACTGGATGATCGTGGGTTTGAATACAGACCTTTTCGAGGCAATGAAGCTAGCTTCTAAAAATGCGATCGACTTCCTTGTCCGCACGCAAGGGCTTTCTCCCGAGGAGAGCTATCAGTTCTTGAGCATGGTCGGAGACTTTGAGATTGCAGAGGCAGTCAATGTCATCAAAAATGTCACAGTGCACATTCCCAAATTGCCTTTCAAAGGGGTCGGTAAAATGTCCACCCTTTGCGCTGAGGGGACTTTCCCGCTAAAAGCTCCTCAGCTCAATGATGCTCCTGTATGCACGCCTCAAGAAGGGATAACAATCGAATAACAACCGGTGGAATATGAAAAAGATCGCGCTACTTATTTTCTCGCTGTTGGCCATTGCCACAACAGGATTTGCCGACGTCATTTATCTGGACAACCAGTCTCCTTATCCGAACATCAATGAAAAATCGAAGCTTGCTATCCAGTGGGCAGCTTCTGCCAAAGAAGTCGATGCTGCCAATCAGGCAACGATGCATGGCCAGAAGTTGGATCCCAAGACCGTCCAAGTGGTCAACGATTTGGGAAAGGTCAAATTGACCGTTCCCGAAAAAGCCGAGCACTTCAGAGTGCTTGTCTGGTCAAATGGCCAAGGAGAGCCAGACTTGCATACCAATTGGGTCGATGTCGTTCCCAATAAGATCTATACATTGAAGACCGATCATTTGATACCTGTGCTTCTCATGATAGGAATGGGCTGCTAGCGAAAGTGCGGACGTGTAAAAGTTCTGATGGGAAAAATTCAATGTTCTTTCTACCATGTCCATTTTAGCAGCTCAGATAAGCAGTTCAATATGGATGAGAGAAAGAAGAATTTATCGCAGATTTCAGAAACTGAAATATCCGCATTTTTGCAAAGGATCGAATTTTCTGATCGCATTGCCATCAATTCACAGACATTAAAGCTTCTGCACGCAGCGTTTATCGCAAAAATCCCCTTTGAAACATTGGACATCTTTTCGGGTAAGAGATTTTCACTTTCCTTGCCGGACCTTTACGATAAGATCGTGGCCAGGCATCGCGGAGGATATTGCTACGAGCTTAACGGCTTTTTCTTCCATGTGCTTCAAAAAATAGGTTTCGAGGTATCCCTCTACTGCGCGCGTCTGTACGATCATCAACAAATGGAGGTCGCGGCAAGCCAGCATATGGTCTTGGCCGTCAAGCTTGAAGGCTTGTGGCTGGTCGATGTGGGATATGGCAATGGTTTTATATACCCGCTATTATTAGATAGCCCTGAACCTCAACAGCAAGGTCATCGAACATTTCGAGCTCTTGATCGAGACGGCTCGTATCTTATCCAAGAGATGGAGGGAAAGGAATGGACCTCTTGGTATGTTTTTACAAGGGAGCCTAAAACTGTAGCTGATTTTGAAGAGCGCAATCATTTTCACCAGACGAGCGAAAGGTCTGTCTTCTTTAAAAAAAGGATCTGCATGATTGCGCATGGCGATGAAAGGATTGAACTCGTTGGAAATGCATTGACCCGAAGGACTTCATCAGAGCATCATCTATCCATGGTCCAAGAAGACGATATTCCTCTTCTGTTGAAGAACGAATTTGATATTGAATAAATAAGCTGGGAATAATTCCTGGCATTGGTAGGCAATGATGAGCGCAAAGGATTGCAACGGAAATCCTCTCAACGAAGGAGACTCCGTCCAAGTGATTAAAGATTTAAAGGTAAAAGGTTCTTCCATGACCTTGAAACGTGGAACAAAGTTCAAGAACATCCATTTGACCGACAACGAAGAAGAGGTGGAATGCCGCGAAGGAAAGTCCACCATTGTTCTCAAGACCTGTTTTTTGAAAAAGTCCTAAAAGCGCTCTTAAGTTCATTTTGCAATAGGCGGGCCGGTCATGCAAATGTACTTGATCTCGAGGTAGTCTTCGAGCCCATACTTTGATCCTTCTCGGCCGATGCCCGATTCCTTGACGCCGCCGAATGGAGCGACCTCGTTGGAAAAAAAGCCGCCGTTGACGCTGACCATGCCGAACTCTAACGCTTCAGCTACGCGCCAAACGCGGTGAATATCGCGGCTATAGATATAAGAAGCTAGACCGTAGTCTGTATCGTTGGCCATGCGGACAGCTTCCGCTTCCGTATTAAAACGCATCAATGGGGCGACGGGACCGAACGTCTCCTCTTTCATGATGTGCATGGAGAAGTCCACATTTTCAACAACAGTGGGCTCAAAGAAGGTCTTTCCAAGAGGGTGGCGTTTTCCTCCGCAGGATATGGCGGCGCCTTTTGATACAGCATCCTGCAGGTGACGTTCTACTTTTTCAACAGCTGCGGTATTGATCAAAGGACCTTGCTGGACCCCCTTTTCAAACCCATCACCGATCTTCAAGGTTTTGACTGCTTTGATCAGAGCTTGGGCAAATGTATCGTAGATCGTGTTTTCGACAAAGATCCGATCGGCGCAGACGCAGGCCTGGCCCGTATTGCGAAATTTGGATGCGATGAGTCCTTCCACTGCGCTATCGATGTCGGCATCGGCAAAGACGAGAAAAGGGGCGCTGCCTCCAAGCTCAAGCGACACTTTTTTGACTGTCCCGGCGCTTTGGGCCATGAGAAGTTTGCCGACCCTTGTAGACCCCGTGAAGGAAATTTTTCGGACAAGAGGATTGCTTGTCATCTCAGCGCCGATCGCAGCCGGATCGCCTGTCAGGATATTAATCACGCCAGGCGGAAAGCCGGCTTTCGAGGCAAGTTCTGCTAGAGCAAAGGCTGAAAAAGGGGTTGCTTCTGCAGGCTTGACGACGATCGTGCATCCTGCTGCCAAGGCTGGCCCGCATTTGCGTGTGATCATGGCGCTAGGAAAATTCCAGGGCGTGATGGCGCTGACAATGCCGATCGGTTGTTTGATAACGAGAAGATGCTGGTCTTTGACAGCAGAGGGGATGATGTCTCCGTAAACTCTTTTAGCCTCTTCCGCAAACCACTCGATAAAGCTGGCGCCATACCGGATCTCTGTCAGCGCTTCCGTCAACGGCTTTCCCTGTTCGCAGGTCAGGATCGCAGCCAAATCGTCGATATGTTCGATGATCAGCTCGTACCAACGCCGAAGGATTTGGCTCCGTTCCTTCGCGCTCCTAGCTTTCCATTCAGGCAATGCAAGGGCGGCGGCCTTGATCGCTCGCTGTGTTTCCTCAGTTCCCATTTTAGGAACTTCTCCAATCAACTCTCCCGTGCTAGGATTGTGGATGGGAAATGTCGCTCCGTTTTGAGCATCTTGCCATGTTCCATCGATGTAGCATTGCTTCCGCAGCAGTTCCATTGTCTTAAGTTTCATTCTCATATACTCACAAACTGTGATAGTTCTTTCATTTGATTTATCGTCAATATAGAAGCCGAAAATCAAATTGTCAATTTCAGCGTGGCGCCCAACGGGCTTGCTTAAAATTGCTTTTTTTTCATAATTTCATTTCATGAAAAAAAATGCTTTAATCCTCCTTTCTATCATGAGCTCCCTTTATGCGACAGGGCACGCCTCATTGAGGGATTCTTACAACCCAGCTGTGAAAGATGGTTTTGATGTTTGGATTGAAGCCGATCTTCTCTATTGGAAACCTTGGGAAAGGGCTCTTGTTGCCACAAACAAGCAGTCTGATGTGTTCGTCACCGATGACTTTACGAAAGCTCCGATCGAACGGCCCCATTTCGAATGGGACTTAGGCTACCGGATCAGCACGGGCTATCTCTTTTCTTCCAACCATTGGTCTGTGGAGGCAAGCTGGACCCACTACACTTCAAGAGTCTCTCAGCACCGCTCATCGCACGATAGCGCATTTCTTGGGATGTTTCCGATCTGGTCATTAGCTGACGGGATTATGGCTGGCGACTATGTCTTCGAATCGGATCTCAAGTGGAAGTTCACGATCAACATGATCGATCTGCAATTCCAAAGATGTTTCAAGCCCTGGCATTGGCTTGAGCTCAATCCGTTGATGGGACTGCGCTCCGCCTGGATCAAGCAGGGAGGGCGCATTGTCTATCAAGGCGGGATCTTTTTGATCGGCATCCTTCAGCCGGGAGTTTCGCTCAATGGCTCTGATTTCATCGAGATGAAGAACAACTATTGGGGGATAGGGCCGCGCTTAGGCGTCGATCCAAGGATCATCATCGGCCATGGGTTCAGCATCAACGCAGAAGCCGCCATATCGGGCCTTTACGGTTTTTTCAAGGTCCGGCAGAAAGAGACCTATCTGAACACGACGCGCTACTCGAACCGCCAGCACCTCAATCGCTTCCGTTGGATCGGAGACCTTTCAGCAGGGCTCCAGTGGAAGTCCCTTTTCAAGAAAGAGCGCTATGCGCTCACGTTCAAGGCGGATTGGGAGTACCACATTTTTTTCAGCCAGTTCCAGTTTAAAAAAGATCATTTCGGCCTTGTTTCCAGCAACCGGACCCTTTCCACTCAAGGTGTGACATTTTCAAGCCGTTTCGATTTTTAAAGGATAGAATCCCATGAAAAAAGTTCTTCTCGTTCTAGCAATGCTCTATCTTGGTTCAGCTTACGCCCTTCCAGCGCAAGTGATCGTCGTCCGCCATGGAGAAAAGAACACGATAACAGGAGAGCTCACCGGAGCCGGCGTCGAACGGGCGGAGGCCCTCTCTTCTTATTTAACGATACCGAACGACGGGCCGGGTTTTCAAGGCTCCGCAGGGCTTACCAATGTGGTCCTCTTCAACTACGGCCCGCCCGTGGGATTGTTTGGTTCTAGACCGGTCCATCACTCTGATGATTTCACCGTCCGCTGCATCCAGACCCTTGTTCCGACAGCCCTGAAGCTAAACCTTCCGATCCATTCACCTTATGGTCCTGGACAGGAAGACCAACTGGTCGCAGCGATTTTCAATGAACCTCTTTTCGATGGGAAAAATGTGGTGATCTGCTGGCACCATACTTTTATGGCCAAACTGATTACTGCTTTCGGGTACATTCCCCATCCTGGGATTGTGCCGATCCATCCCAACCGCTTCGATCTGGTCTGGGTCATGACGTTCCCTGCGCCGGTTCCCAAGGTCGTTGTCCCATTTGTGCTTCAAGAACTCCTTTTTGACGATCCGACGACATTTCCTTAAAAAATAATCTATTTTTGGTATGATAGGCGATCAAACATAGTCTATTCTTAGGAAAGAAATGAGCGCGTTTAGAAAAATCTATAGTACGAGCCTATGCGCCGCTGTCTTATTTTTGATCTGCGAAGTTGCCGAAGCGGAACAACCAGTTGCGCTCATCGGAGGCGTTGATGGCACTGCAGCTTATGCGGCTTTTGTCAATCCATTGACCAATACGGCAGGTCCGCCCATTGCCAACCTTCCTACTCAAGCTGGAACAAAAATCAAAAGCGTTGCCTTGAACCATGTCGGACTGGGATGTATTGGGGGTGTCAGCACTTTTCCGACTACGACACCTTATGCAGCATTTGTTAACCAAAGCACAAACACAGTAGGGCCAATTGTAACGAACCTTGCTCCAATAGGAAATAATCATTTTATTAATTCCGTGCAAATTAACGATCTAGGCCAAGGCATTGTTGGAGGTTTTCAAGTC
>JAFEGF010000109.1 GCA_018240225.1 Verrucomicrobiota bacterium | reverse complement strand
CTTGCGGCTTTGCAGAAGGAAGGGATAGAGCTCCAATTTTGAAGGTTATTTCTTGATTTGAAACTTTTCTTGTTTCCATCTTCATCACCTCATAAAAGTTGGTTTTCACAAGAATAATATCAGAATATCAAAATAACAAAAACATCAATAAAACATATATAAACTGATTTAATTTTAATTTTATATTAAATTAAAATAAGACATTAAAATGACAAAGCTTTTATGCCCTGGCAGCATTACGCCAATATTGAAGCGTTGTTGCATCAATGGCGTTGCGGCCTTCGTTTTGAGAAAGATCATTCAAGATCTGAATGAAGGCCTGGGCATCTCGTTGAAGACCAAGAGCATTTAAGCAGAACAGGATCCGCGTGATGCGTAAATGATTATGGTTGCCAGGGGTCAACCAAACAGCTTGGCGCGCTGCAGCGTTCGGCGCGCGCGTGATCTGCATAGTCGTTTCATCGAGCTGAAAGCCGTAAAAACGGAGCATCCGCAGGAAGGAGCCATGGAGATTGTTGCGAAGGACCGGATCGCTTGCAAACGCTTGGACCATATCGTCGTTGATCAAAGGAGCTGTCGGATTAGGCCCGCTTGGACGCGCGTTGGGAAAGAGCCATTGGATGTAGTTATGGACAGCCTCGAGCTGATTGTCATCCCAATTCCAAATCTGAGTCAAGTTCCGACCATGATTGTCCGTAGCTGTCGGACTGCGGTAGAAATTGAGAAGATCATCTGTCGTTGCTCGTTGTGCCACAGGAGTTACTCTCGCAGGGTTCAAAGTCGGCGTTTGCTGAGCAGCAGCTGGTTTGCAGAACAGGGACTTGACCCATTCAAATGCATCTGAAAACACCTTTGCTATCTTTTCTAATAAAGAACCGAGAAAAGAGCAACAGCCAGTCTCTGCTTCTGTGGATTGCAAAGACCTTTGCTGATAGACAGATAAATCAGATTGCAAGCTGTTTACAGGATACATCTCCCACCTCAAAAACTAATTTTAACTGGCAAAAAGCATAACATAAAGCCCCGATCAATATCCATGAATTAATACAAACAGCTAGATCTCATAAAGCAGTTTGAATTTCCACATAACAAGCATAGTTAAAATTTTGTTTCGAGATTTGGGAACGGAGGAGAAACTCCGCTCCCAAATAAAGATTAGACAGTTTTTGGCTTTGCGAGCTTTTCCCTTTCGAGAAGATCGAAAAAGGCCCTTGTCTCGACTGAAATAATCCCCGTCAGACCAATGATCCCGATCAGGTTAGGGATCGACATTAAGCCGTTCATGATATCGGCAATCGGCCATACCAGATCAAAGCTCATGACTGCCCCCAAAAAGGCAAAAGCGCAAAAGACTACGCGGTAGCCGAGGAGGACTTTCTCGCCTGCCAAGAACTCCATGCAGCGCTCGCCGTAATAGGCCCATCCAATGATCGTGGTGTATCCGAAAAGGATCAGACAGATAGTAACAAGAAGGTCGCCGCCTGGGATGACAGTACGGAAGGCTTCCATGACAAGCAAAGCTCCATTGAGAACCTTGCCATCTGCGCCGACTTTGCCGAGAACTCCTGTAACGGAGATGACAAGCGCTGTGATCGAGCAGACGACCAAGCTGGACAAAAAGACGCCGCTCATTGAAATCAATGCTTGTCTTCCTGGCACATCTGTTTTTGCAGCAGCTGCTGCAATAGGCGCGCTGCCAAGGCCAGCCTCATTCGATGAGACGCCGCGGGCAACTCCCATTTGGACAGCTGCCATGACAGAAGCTCCTAGGAATCCTCCGAAAGCAGCCTGCCCGGTAAAGGCAGTTTTGACAATGGCCATTAGTCCGGCAGGAACTTGGTCGATCCTCAGAATGATGATCATCAGGCCTCCGACGACGTAGGTCAATGCCATGATCGGCACGAGATAGCTGCTGATCTTGCCGATGCTTTTGATGCCGCCAAGCAGCACAACGCCCGTCACGACGCTAAGAGTCAAGCCAATCCATACGGGAGAAAAAGGGGTGACTGCAGAAACGGCAGCGGTGATCGAATTCGCCTGGATGAGGTTTCCCCCTGCAAAAGCAGAAAGGGAGCAAAAAACGGCAAAGAGGGCGCCGAGCCATTTCCATCCCAGCCCGTTTGCGATGTAGTACATCGGTCCGCCGCTCATCTGCCCTTTTTCATCGACGACGCGGTATTTGACGGCAAGGATCGCTTCGATGAACTTGGTCACCATCCCGATCAGGGCAATGATCCACATCCAGAATACAGCGCCAAAGCCTCCGGCAACAATCGCCGTTGCGACGCCGGCAATGCTCCCGATCCCTATCGTTGCGGCAAGGGCTGTCATCAATGCCTGGAACTGGCTAATATCTCCCTGCGCTCCCTCGTCTTGTCTTGTGAATGCCAACTTCAAAGAATATCCCAAATAGCGAAACTGCATTCCACGAAAACGGATCGTAAAAAACAGCCCGATGCCAACGAGCAATATCACAAGAAAATGCCCCCACATCCATTCATCGATGAGGTTCAACCAATCTACTAAAGAGCGTGCCGTATCCATATTCAACCTAGTTTCAAAATTATTCCATGTACAAGCATTCTCCACGTTCTCCCTCTTTCTTGCCAGAGAGATTTCTAAATGATTGAAAATCTAGTACGCAAACACCTCAAAACAATAAATTATTTTAACAATTAAATAAATTATTTTTTAATTTTAATTAAACAAAACATTTTTATTAAAATTAACACAATCTTAACGTAAAATTAATAAATAAAAAGTAAACAATCGAATCGATATTATGAGCATTAATACAGAAAGCTCAATTATTTCTTATTCATCATTGAGCAATGACAAGCTCCATAGACCGCTATGCTGGCAAGCATCTGAAATGCTACCTTCAAGCAGGAAAGGACTTAATTTGTCTTACTACATGCCGGCATCCCAAACGCTTGCTTCCCATGCAAAAAAATTCGACGCCTCCCATTATTTCCCTGCCAGGTGCGAATGTTCTTATAAGACATCGTCTCTCGCTTCAAAAAAAACAACGATTATAGGCGATGTGTTTAATGCTGCGCTTTGGACAGGATTGTTGATCCTATCTACCTTTGTCAGCTTACGCAATGCTTTTGGACTATTCTTAGCCGCGAGCATTTCATTTTCCTGGGTCTGGAAATTTTCAAACTTGAACTCCGACGTTGAAAAGAATATACAGCCCCCCCCTCATCGCAGCTTGAATCGCATAACAGATGAAAGAGCTCTTCCTGATGCGACTGCTCCGATAGTCGGGCCGAGCAAACAGAATCTGAAAAAACCGACCCGCTTTGGTATTGCCAGCTACTTCCCCGGTTATACGAACTTAAATTCTCTGGTTTCCTACAGCAAAATCCCAGAACTTTATACCTCTGAGCCAATTGCATACGCTCTAATCGACGAAAGCTCTGCCCATATGGAAAAATGGAGATCGATCACAGAGTCTAATCATATTAAAATGCGGCCTACAGCCCACTCTGCGGAAACCCATGACTGGAGAAAAGCGTTAATTCAGGCTGCGGAACATAATATTGTGATCTCTGGAAATTATTGCGGCCAGAAGGCATTTGATGAAATCCTTGTGCTTATTAGAGAAAAACTGGAACGGAATGAAAATTTAAAGGTCGTCATTATTTCTTCTCCTAATTTTGTGAAAGACGAGCCGGGAGAAAACATAGAAAACCAAACCTTGATCGCTGAATTAAAACAAAGGTTTCCCGCTCAATTTTCTGTGGTGTATTCCCCTGATGTATGGATGATGGAAGTTGGAACTGGGTGCAAGAAAAGCACGAACCACACAAAATACTTCGGCATCGATTGGGGGCGTTATTACATCATGGGTGGAAGCGCGATTAAGGATAATTTCAACATGAGCGGAACAGATAGCATCACAAAGGTCTTGACCGATGAAGAAAATATTCAATTAGCACGTTTTGAAGAAATGTTGTCCAACCTCAAGGAAGAATGGGAAAGGCCCAACGCAAACCTAGACCTGATTAGAGAAAAAATCCAGGAGTGTTTAGTTGTTGGGGAATCGGTTAAGCATGTTTTAAGTCATTCGTGTAACGTATCGAGAGAGTACACCCCAGTTCTTGAAAAACTTTGTTCTATTCCTCAATTAATCAGCCAAGAATTTGAACGTGAAATCCCCTTAGCCATAGATCCCGACAATCCTGTTCAGTTAAAGTTTAATCCGCAGATCGGTCTATTGATTGATTCTTATGATCAAGGCTTAGCAGGAATGTTTGTTCCCGGTAATTTTAGAGACATGGACTTTGTCTTTAGCGATCCTAATGACGGATATTCAAGCGGTAGACAGCTATTTTTAGAAATGGTGCGTATGGCCTATTATTGGGATGCTCTCAACGCTTCCCGTGAGAACAACCATGAGCTCTCCTCTTTTACACCAACTGAAGTTGCCCACCTTCCCATTTTTACTCAAAAAGAAGCACAAGATCCGAAGTCCTCTGATTCGGTCACTCATCGAATCATGAGAGATCCGATGCCGGAACGTTCCAAAGTCCATACTCGATACGTCGGAGGTTTTGAAAAACCTCAAACTGGAAGTCTTCAAATGCTCTATCAAGGTCCAGAACAGTTGACAGGAACAAGCGAGTTCTCTTTGAAAGTTTTAGAGCTTATTAAGAATGCAAAAAAGAAGATCGTTATTGATCATATGTATTTTTGTCCAACCGATGCCATCATGGAAGCGCTTAAAGAAGCCATCGAACAGCGAGGCGTTCAGGTTGAAATCATCACCTGCGCAATGACAAAAAACTGCCCGAATAGTCATATGGTTTTTGGACCATACAACAAATTGAATTGGGTCAAACTAGCTAACCAGCTATTTCCTGAACATCGTCGAAATCTTAAAGTTTTTCTATTCAACCAAAAGCAAAAGGGTTTCCATAAAAAGGTGATGGTGTTCGACGAAGAGACCGTTCTAGCCGGAAGCAGCAATTTTGGATATAAAAGCCTTGTAACAGCATCAGACCATGAGATCAATTTTGTTGCTAAATCGAAAGGCTTTGCCCTCGAAACGCTACAGATATGCGAAAAAGATAAAAAACTATCGCAGGAAATCACCGATACCACGGAAATTTCCATAATAGAACATCTGCAAGCAGTCGTCTATTCTGGAGTGACTCCCATTTTGAACTAGCCTGTTAAGAGCCTTGTTTATTTCAATGCCATGTGCTAGCGTACAGGTTTCGAAACTTTAATTGATAAGCGCAATGCACAGCACTCCTCTCCCCTCGATCCAAGAAATCAAACAGCTCTTTCCTATCCATTCCCACCACATGCAGTTCATTGCGGAAAGCCGGATCCACGCCAAGGCCATTTTAAATGGCACAGACAAGCGCAAAGTGGTTATCGTAGGACCTTGTTCGATCCATGACAAGAACGCAGCGATCGAATACGCCAAACGGTTCAAAAAGCTCTCCCATGAAGTGAGCAAATCCCTATTTTTGGTCATGAGGGTCTATGTGGAAAAGCCGCGGACGATCACAGGCTGGAAAGGGTTGATCTACGATCCCCATCTTGATGGAAGCCATGATATCCAAACGGGACTGATCTGGACGAGAGAACTAATGATGACGCTGACGGAATTGAAAGTCCCCATCGCAACGGAATTTGTCGATCCGCTGGCCGCCTACTACGTCCAAGACTTGATCACATGGGGATTTATCGGCGCGCGTACATCAGCTTCCCAGCCCCACCGGCAGCTTGCCTCTGCATTAAAAATCCCCACAGGCTTTAAAAATAGCACCGATGGGAACCTCGACCATGCCGTTAATGGTGTGATCTCGGCAAAGACATCCCATTGCTTTATGAATATTGATGAAGAGGGTCACTTATGCGCAGTTCAGAGCGATGGAAACCCATGGAGCCACATTGTGCTCAGAGGTTCGCAAGAAACGCCGAACTACGATGCGGCCTCTGTGCGACTTGCCCTGCAAAAGCTAAAAAATGCCCATCTTACCGAGAGGATCATGATCGACTGTTCGCATGGAAATTGCCAAAAAGACCATGAGAAACAAGCTTCTGTCTTCCGGTCCGTTTTCGAACAGATCGAAGGAGGCAACGAGTCGATTTTCGGAGCGATGTTGGAAAGCCATTTGGAAAGCGGCAGCCAGCTGTTGCCCGAAGATCCAGCGCTGCTCCGCTATGCAACGTCGATCACCGACCCTTGCATCGATTGGCAAACAACGGAAGAACTGATCTATTCGGCAAGCGAGGGGCTCTCTTCTTCCCTTTCCTCGTCGCTTGCAGGGAGCTGAATCTCCTCTTTGATCGTGATCAAGTTCACCCAAAGCTGGTGCTTCCATTCACGGAACAAGGACCCATCTTCATCGACAATTTCCGCCTTGTAGGTCAAGATCCCTTTAGTCTGATCGTACTCTTCATCCAAAAGCTTGTAGGTCACCCAGCCCATTCTCTTGTCAATGGGGAAACAGATCGTCTTCTCTGTATAGTTCCAGAAGAGCATGGTCAGTTGAATGTGGGGCTTTCTTTTTAAGAGCTCTTTAGGAACGCGCCAATCGATAATCATCATCTGTCCAATCGGGGGGTGGTCTTGGCGAGGATCTGGAGTTTTCACGTGGGTGCTGGCAAGATACCGGACATCGACCCACTGCTGTGCAACGGAGACGTAATACTTTTCACAACCGCTTAATGATAAAAGGGCTAATGCAAGGAATCCAATCGATAATTTTTTTTTTAACCAAACCATCGTGCACAATTCTACAAAACAGATTATAATCGTCCATTAAGCCTTTTCCCATGGTAAATATGCAAGCAGATAATGACAGTTCGTGGAGCACGTTTCCGAAGCAAGCAGTCTACGGAATCATCTTCAATCAAGAGCGCACTCAAGTGCTCATGGTCAAGCGAAGGGACATCCCTGTTTGGGTCCTGCCTGGCGGCGGCAGAGACCGCGATGAAACACCGGAAGAGGGGGCTGTCCGCGAAGTGTTGGAAGAAACCGGCTACAGCGTTGCGATCATCCGAAAGGTCGCCGAATACCTCCCTGTGAACAAAATGACCCAGTACACCCATCTGTTCGAATGCCGCATCCTCGAAGGATCGGCGCAAATTGGCGCTGAAACGCAAAAGGTAGGCTATTTCCCCTTAAGTTCGCTGCGCAAGCTTCCTCCCCCTTTTGAAGGATGGATCCTCGATGCAGCGGCCAACCATCCCCATGTCTTACGTAAAAAGATCGAAGGGGTCACCTGGCTGAAATTCTTTAAGCTCCTGCTCAGCCATCCGATCTTAGTCGGACGCTACGTCCTGACAAAGCTAGGCATCCACATCAACACCTAGTTTTGAAGCGTCCGTACAGCATGTTTGTAATTCAACAGATCGATCGCATGAACTTTCTGATCTTGATCTCTTGCATAGATCAGAAATCTTTTAGCAATCCCCTTAGATCGCTTTCTGCCAGGTTTCTAACATCAAGTTCCTCCAAGTTAGCATACGACTTTATCAGGAACTGTGTGTATGACCAAGGTCATCTTTCCAGACTAGCGAGCGCCAAAAACAGTAATGACGGAATAACAATCTGCAAGTCCTTGAAGCTCCGTCTTCATCCCTCTCTTTTAAACATACAAGCATTACCAATCTGAAGTTCAACTTCAGTTTATACTGCTTCCACTTCAATCGCAGAGACGCTTTTGCGCTTGAATCTTCACCAGTATATACCATACCTCCCGCTCAGATCTGGTTATTTTTTTCTGGCCTAATTAAAAATCGAGCTGTATTTTTTATTGGTTCCTACTTCATAGGGACCATCCGATGCGTTTTCTTCTCCTATTCTTTTCCCTGATCATTCTTCCCTTGTTTGCCGATCCCAAAGACCCCTACCAGCTTGCCGTTACGGAAGGAGAGCCCTCCGCGCTTGTTGCAGGCTGCGTTAACGCGATCACAGGCGACCTCTACTTCAATGAGGAAGATGTGATTGTGCAAGGATACATTCCTTTGCGGCTGCCTCGCCACTACATCAGCGGAGATGGAATCGGTAAAATGGCCAGTTGGTCGTTTCTCGATCATCTAGAGGCCAAATACAAAGCCT
>JAFEGF010000010.1 GCA_018240225.1 Verrucomicrobiota bacterium | reverse complement strand
CCGCGGATGTAGAGGTGCTCGCCGAAACGGGCAGGGTATTGGATCGTAATCAGAGTTGGAAGAGGAATCGGTTGAGAAGAAGCTGCAATCGATGAACTTTCAATCACTGGAGTGCTTGCAGGTTTCAGTTCTGGCGCAGCGCCTTTTCGGGCATTGAACTCTGCTTGATGTTTTGCAACTGAATCGAACCTATTAATTCTGTTTCTTGGGCCTTGCAGTTGTTTTGTTGCTTTTGCATACACTTTAGACGGTGTATAGTCTGCAGCTGAGAATTCAGAAGATGGAGCAGGTGTGCTTGATTCGGCTACATGCTCGCTGGAAAATATGATTGGTGTATCAGAAGGGATCCTGGATAGCAAAACATCGCAGCGGCCAATCAGTTTTGGAATGCTTGGAATGGCGAGCGCAAAGGCCATCGGAGCTTGAATATCCCGTTTGGCTAATTGATTCATTTTTTCCAAGGTGCTTGCTAGCTTTACTTTGATTTCAGAAATGTCGTGTGCGTTTAAAGGATTTTCGCCCGATTCAAAAGCTTCGATTTTGGCTTTTTCTTCCCTATAGATTTTATTGAGGCCTATTACTGTCATGGTGCCCTCCTGGGACTGTTAAATTTTGATTAATAATTTCAGATACTTTCCGTTGATTGTTGACATGTATTATATCATTTAAGATTAAAATTTTCAATTCTATTTGGACTTAAATTAATTGTGTTTATTTAATTAAAAATTTAAATAAGATTGTTTAAATTGTTGTTTATATATTTCTTAATCCGTAGTTAAAATATCGAAAAATTAAAAAAATTTATATATATTTGAGCGCATAAGAGGGAAGTGTTGCACTGCTTATCTAGGGGGAGAGAGCTCGATGGAGCAGGTCTGACCTTAGGTTAGGCAGCCCCCATTCCTCGATCCTTTGTTCATATTCAGACAGGGGGAGTTGGACGACGCGGGGGAGGCTGTTGCCGTCCAGCCATTCCACAACCTGTTTCAGATCGATCTCCGCCATTGTCGTACAGCCGGCGGAACCTTGTTGAGGGGTTCTCCAGATATGGAAGAAAATGGCTGAGCCATCTCCGGGAACGATCGGATCATAGTTGTGCTCGACGACAAACCCAAGGGCATAGAGTTGGCCGATCTCTGCCATTTTTTCCGAGCTTTTCCAATCGGGGCCAATAATCGATCCTGAATGGACAAATTGGTTATAATATCGGGAATGGGGGTCGTCGACGCATTCTAAATCTTCCGTGATCAGCACGTAGGGGATTTTCTTAGCATGCGGCTGGTGTTCCTTATCGCCGAAAGCCGGGCCGATAGAATAAAAGCCAGCTGGAGTTTTCCCATCGCCTTCGCGTTTGAGGGTCTTTATACCTTGTGGAAGCGGGTGGAGCCCTTTTCCCCAGGCCATTCCGTTTTTTCCTAGTGCAACTGGAATGGGATCTCTTGCAAGCTGCCAATCGAGCTGTTCGCTATCTCTTTCAAAAAGATATAGGGAGCCTTGCGGGGAGTTCCAGTTTGGTGAAACGACAACGAGAAGTTGGAGGTAGAAGATGGTGCTCATGAGTGTTAGTTTTTTAGTTTGTAAGCTCTCAGTGTAAAGGATCTGTCCATTTTTTTCTGGTGGACCAGATGTTCTTCAAGAAGGGTAAAGAATGGGGAGAACATGGGATCAAGCTCATGGGAGAGCCATTGTGCGAAATAGCGCATTTTTCCCAAGTTTGTCGGGTCTTCCAATCCTTCCGATCTTCCGATGATCATGCTGACAAAAAATATTCCGCCAGGGTTTAACAGGCTTGCAATTTTTTGGATTTGGGAAGGGAGCTGCTCCTTAGGGACGTGGATCAATGAGGAGATGGCAAGAATGGTGTCGTAGTGTTGGTCTGTTTCAAATTCCTGGATCGTTGCGCAGTGGACCGTGAGACCCTTTTCCTTTGCTTTTGCTGCGGGCTTTGCAGCCGGCTCAATGCAGACGACCTCATTGCCTTTGCTTGTCATCCAAGCTGCCAGCGTTCCAGGGCCCGATCCGATGTCGAGAACGGTTTTCCCCTGATGGTATTTCAGGATCATTTGAGGAAGGAGCGATTCGAACGGAATCTTATCGAATGAGTCTGCAGAGGAGTTGTAGAAGTCTTTGTTGACGGTGTCGTTGTCCATGGCGCAACTTTGCAGCTTCAGCGTTTGCGAAATTAACGCTCTTCCTGGAGGTTCGGGCGGTGTTCCAGATGGGAAAGGAACTCGCGGAAATCTCCTGTGCAGCGGAGGCCGTCGAGCCACTCGTCCTGCAGGATCTCATCGATCGGAGGAAGGGCGTCGGCTTTATTGGCCTTTTCCAAGTAATGCAAAGAGACTTCATAGTTGCCAAGCAGCGAGTGCAGGCAGCTCAAATGGTAATAGGACTGGAGGTTGCCCAGTTTTGCTGCAGCAATGAGCTTATGCTCGGCATCGCGGTAGAACTGGTCTGC
Source organism: Verrucomicrobiota bacterium (assembly GCA_018240225.1). GTDB lineage: Bacteria > Chlamydiota > Chlamydiia > Chlamydiales > Rhabdochlamydiaceae > Acherontichlamydia > Acherontichlamydia pituitae. The sequence goes on along the minus strand of JAFEGF010000010.1, from coordinate 24,175 downwards.
CTCGGTCGAGTCGTGGGAATGCTGGGCGAGGTTGATCAATGTGATCGCCCAGTCCAGGATGACCATGTCATTTTCTTCATCGTGCCTTAAGCTCAAGCGGAAGTGGTGGATCGCACGGAAGAAGTGGTCGATCTCGCTCGTGAGCTCGCCGAGATGCGAAAGGGTCAGGGCGAGGCGGTGGTGGACTTCGTGGAAGTCGGGATCGATCATCAGAACGTGGGTTAAGATCTCAATCGCTCTTAAGTAGTAGAAGTCCTCTTCATGGAAGTCGCCGAGCGCATCAAGGGTGCAGGCGTAATGGTAAAGCCAGTTTGGATGCAGATAGAGGGCATTGCGCTGCATCGCAAGAGCGCGTTCGAACTGGGCGATCGCATCGTCGAGGTGCTTTTGGTCGTGGTTCATTTCGCCAAGTTTGGAGAGGGCGGTCGCATAGTCGATGATATAGAAACTGCATGGGTGCAGATCGATGGCGCGCTGGTAGAAGCGGAGCGATTTTTCGAGGTTTTCCACATCATTGTGCTGTCTGCCGAGCTTCGCATAGGTGTTACCGATCGCGTGCCAGTTGGCATGGCTGGTGCGGTCGATCGAAATCCCTGTTTGGAACTTTTCGATCGCTTGGTAGTAGTGGTCCTCATCGTTAAAGTAACGTGCCATGGAAAGCAGGCACATCCCAAAGGAAAACCAGACTTCAGGAAGATCGCTCTCATTATCGACAGCTCCTTCGACTTTATTGTGCGCGTCGAAGATCAGGTCGATCCGTTCGCTGGCTTCTCCAAGGTGAGCTAACGCTTCTGCCCAAACAGCCTGGACCATCGGTTGGTCTGGTTCAAGCGCATAAGCGCGATGGCATTTTTCAATGCAGGAGCGGAGGCGTTTTGTATCGGGTGTGCGGCGCGTCGATTCGCATAGGAACTGGGCCCAGGAAAGCCAGAGGCTGGCATCGTTTGGCTGCAGCTGCGTTGCGGTCGTGTAGCACTCGTTCGCTTGGGAGAAATGGTCCTCGTCATGGGTGAGGTTATAGAGTTTTTGCAAAGAATTGGCAAGGAGGGTCCATCCTTCTGCGCAAGAAGGCTCCAAAGTGATCGCTTGCTTAAAGCAGTTGATCGCTTTGACGTAAAAGCGGATATCGCTGATCTGACTGGCGAACTTAAGGCTTGCCCTGCCAAAATCCCTCCAAAAATCGGAGGAGAGGACCTGCCCGCAGGTGGAAGCGTTTTGGAAGGCGTCGATCGCTTGGTGCAAGTCGAGCGCTTCGCCTGAATTTTCAGCTAAATGGGAATAGACGATCCCGATGTCCCAGTTGAGCTCCGCAAGGGTATCGGGCTTCTGGTCGGATGAAAAGTTGACCGCCTTTTGCAGTTTTTCCGAGGCCTCTTGGAAATAATGGTGCTCGCGGAAAGTCAGCCCTAAAGTGCATAAGACGCTGCCCCAGGCTTGCCATGCATCGAAGTATTGAGGGTTCAAAGAGGTGGCAACTTTAAATTTTTTTCCGGCGAGGTGCAGGGCCTTTTCACGCCCTTCTTCGCTGCCATATTCAAATAAGGATAGGCCTTGGGAGTAGAACAATTTGGGATTATAGGGATCAAGTTTCATGGCCGAATCGAACAGCTCCAATCCGTGATAGAGGTCCCCTTTAAGCAGGCACATCTGGCCTCTACTCAATAATGAGTCGGCAATGTCGCCATGATTTGTGCGCAGGCTTAAATCGGCAGAATTTGCCAATAGCTCATTCTGCTGGGAAGAGACGCTCTCATTCGCTGGTAGATTGAAGAGGTTTTGATCCATGATCATCCCATATTTTTAAAGCTGCGGCACATCCTGTCATACTCTCAAATGACCTGGTTAGAAGGTCATTTATGGAAGCGTTCCTAGATGCGCGATAGCCTCATATTATTCTTGAATTTATTTCATGAGGAAGAGGCGGATTATAAAAAACGCCCTCATTTTCCACAATCCATCAACCTTCCTTTAATGCTACCGTGGGGGCTTTTTTAAATTTTTTCTCACACCTTTGAACGCTTAAATTGAGTCCTTTAGCGAAAATAAATGTTAATGAAAAATTAAAGAAAAAAATTTACCAAACGGGTTTTTGAAAAGCATGAAATCGATGAGCCAGTCTGCAATCAAAGAAAAAAAACGAGATATTGAAATTTTGATTTTCAGCTACGGAATTTTGGTATAGAATCAAACGATAAAATAAGGTTTCTATGAAAGAGTTTACCCATCGCCGAAAAGTTCGCTTGCAAGACACAGACGCTACAGGTGTCCTATATTTTCCCGAACAGTTAAAGATGGCCTTGGAAACATTTGAAGATTTTTTGATCCACCATCAATTGCCCCTTCGGAAGCTGATTGAAGACTCCCCTTATCTTCTTCCCGTTGTCCATGCAGAATCCGATTATTTGGCGCCTGTCATGGTCGGCGATGAGCTGGACATCCATCTGACGGTAGAAGCTGTCGGCACAAAGTCTGTCACCCTTATATACCGGTTTGTCGATACCAAGAGAAAGATCGACGTCGGTACAGCCAAAATTATCCACGTTGCTGTTGATAAACAAACCCGCCAGTCTGTTCCGATCCCGGATATCCTGCGGGGTGTTTTGCAGCCTTGATAGAGTAAGTTGCACAACTTGCTTTTTCAGCACTCCGATTTGCTAACAAATCGGAGTCTTGCTGTAAAAGACCTCTTGCTTAACTCCATGTGCCTGTTAAAATCGTTCTTTTCTTACAGGTTTTTATCTCACTCATTCGCCGACTTTTTTTAAGTCGTCTCATTCGTGGGATCCGAAACCTATATGGTTTCTAAAAACCTGTAAGAAAACCTCCAATTTTTCCAGACAAAGCGAGTTACGCAAGAGGTCTAGAGTTATTGCGCGAAGGAAGCTTTGCTGAAATCGACCGCGCCGACGTAGTCGAACGCATAGCCGTTTAAGCCTGGTCGGTGGGAGAAGAGGAGTTCATCGCTGCAGATCGGGATGAAGGGCATCTCTTCCATCAGAATCTGCTCAGCCTCGCCGAGGATCTCCATCCGTTTTTTTGGATCGGCCTGCTGTTTGGCAAGCAGGACCTTTTCTGAAAATTGGGCAGCAGTCCATTTGGAGAAGTTGTTGTTGCTGACCGTTACCATTTTCTCCATGAGCTCCATCGGGTCTTTGTAGAAGGCAGCCTCATAGCATCCGCTGATCTCATAAAGCCCTTTTTCTAAGTTAGTGCGCAACACGTTCCATTCTTGGTTTTCCAATTTGACCTGGATGCCAAAGGCAGAACTCCATGCTTGCTGCAAGTATTCGGCTACTTGCTTCCGGTTGGCCTGCTGCGAGTAGGTGACGACAATGGCTGGAAATGTCTCTTTAGTGAGCCCCATCTCTTTCAAGCCCATTTCAAAGAGGCTCTGAGCTTCTGCTAGGTCCTGTTTTAGGTTAGTGGAGGGGTTGATTGGAAGGAGTGCTTTAGGAAGCGGTTTTTCCAATGGATGACCGCCGATCAGAATGTGCTCTGTGATCGCTTTGCGGTCGACGGCAAGGCTCAAAGCCTTTCGGATTGTTGCAGAAGAGAGGGATGGTTGCTCAGTGTTAAGGAAGACCCAGAAAGCTCTGTCAACCGGATGGGATTTAAGAGAATTTTCTTTTTTCATGTTAACAATGAGCTCTGTCGAAAGGGGACTCATTGGTACGCCGATCCAGTCGAGCTGCTTTTTTTCGAACATGGAGTAGGCGGTCATCGCATCTTGGACCATGAAGATCTCAATGCGTTTTAGGCCGACATGACCTTTGTCCCAATAGGAGGTGTTAGGAGCGAGGCAAAGCTTGTCATTGTGCTTCCATTCTTCGACGATGAAGGGGCCGTTGAAGACCTTTTGTTCCTCTTTAGCAGGATCGATCATTGGAGCGCAGATCGGCTGTGCAGCAAGTTCTAGAAAGTAGGGGGAAGGATACGCCAGCTCGACGAAGAGTGTCTTATCATCAAGAGCCTTGATGCCTACAGCATCGATAGGAAGATCTCCCATTTTAGCTTCTTGGGCATTTTTGATCATGTACAGAAGATCTGCGCGCGAACAGCTGGAAGTAGGGGAAAGGGCATGCTTCCAGGCTTTTTCATACTGCGGCGCAGTGACAGGACTTCCGTCGGACCATTTGTTGTCGCGGAGGGTGAAGGTATAACGGAGTTGATCGGGAGATACCTCAACCGACTTTGCTCCGGCAAGCTGAACGCTGCCGTGCTCATCGATACGTGTTAAACATTCATAGAGTGTTTTTGCAACGCAAATGCCGCGAAGATAAATCATCAGCGAATGTGGATGTAGCGAAGGAAGGTCTCCTTCTTGAAAGTTGACTTTTAAAGTGTGCACAGTTTTATCCTGACCTTGTTGACAGCTATTTGATAGGAGCAGCGTGCATATCATGAATCCGCACGCAACTTCTTTCCATAATCTAGCAGCATTGTATTTAAAAGTAAATAGAGCGGCGAAGGATGATTTAACGTGCTTCTTAATTTTTTGAGAAATAATTTCATTTGATTTCATTTTTTTCTTCCTTGAAGTGTTGCATGACTGAAATCGATGCAGCCTTCGTTGTCAATGAGGTAGTTTTCCAAATCGGGATGGTGGGCCCAGAGATGGGTATAGGTAAACAAGGGGGTAAAGGGAACTTCGTCCAAGAGGATCTGTTTTGCCTGCAGGAGCATGGCATTGCGCTGAGGCTTTTGATGGGCGGAAGCGATTGCTTCCCTGTAACTGCGGCAGGTCCATTGAGAAAAGTTCCATGAGCTATGTCCCTCAAGCCTTTCATAGTACTCCAAAGACTCTTCGCTTAAGGTTTCCACGATGGTTCCCGTGATCTCGAAAAGGCCCTTTTCCAGTCTGTTGCGGAAAATGTTCCATTCTATCTTTTCTTGTTTCACCTGGATCCCCAGGGTCTCTTCCCATGCAGATTGAAGGTATTGCGCAAGCCCTTCTCGCCGGGTCTGGTGGGAGTAGCTAAAGGTAAGCGTCGGAAATTGCTCTTTAGACAGGCCAAGTTCTTGAAGTCCTTGTTCAAATAGGCGGTTCGCTTCTTCTTTTTCCGGTAAGAACGGGGGCAAAGGATCGCAATAGGGGAAGATGTTTTTACAGATTAAAACGCGGTCGATGCACAAACTAAGCGCTCGGCGGATGGAAGCATTGGCAAGAAGAGGATGTTTTGTATTGAAAACGATCGAGAATTGGCGCGTTGCTTTGCGCATGTGCAGTTTTCCACCGTTTTTAAGATCTTCCGTCATCTCGGGAGTAAGTTGGCTGATCGGGTCCCCGATCCAATCTGCCTTGCCTTGGCGGAAAAGAGAAAAGATCGTTTCTATATCATTGATCCATTGGATATCGACCTGGTCGAAAAAAGGGCGCTTGGAGTCGTAAAAATAGGGGTTGCGTTCCAGAATAATTCCATTCTTGTCCTGTTGGCGGACGAGGAATGGGCCATTGAACCATTTTGGCTCGCGCATCGTTCCGAACAAGGGAAAGAAAAAAGGGCTTGCTAGCTTGTGGAGGAAAAGGGGGTCCGGCCATTCGAGCTCGATCTGAAGCGTATCGGCATTAAGAGCAGCGATTCCTAGATCTTGGGGATGGACCTTCTTTTCTTTGAAGAGACGTGCATTTTTAATGACAAAGAGCAGCTCGGGATGGCTGACATGGTCGCTGAGTGCGCATTGGAGGCTCATGACATAGTCGGCGGCAGTGACCTTCTCCCCATTCGACCAGTAGCTTGGCCGCAATTTGAATGTGTAATTTAAGTTGTCGGAGCTTGACCTCACTTGCACGGCTCCGGAAGGTTCCGGGTTTCCAAGGGCATTGAGCCGCATCAGCCCTTCGAAGAGGAGCTTGCTGAGCAGGCGGCTGCGCATATCCCCATAGGAATGGTAGGGATTAAGAGAAAGGGGAGCACCTTCTTGAAAGATCAGTTTCAACGTTTTGGTTTTTTCTTTGGGAGCTAAGCTAGATTCGAGGAAAGAGCTTGCCTGCATCTCTCTTGGACAGAACAAGCAGTAGTAATGGAACCCTCCCAGCGAAAGTCGGGCTTGGGCGGCTGTCTTATTCGAATCGATGGTGTTCTTGCTCAGTTTGAGCTGGTCGGAGAGGTCGGTCGTTTTAATGATAATGACGTTGTTGAAGTTCTTGTGGACAACGGAAGGGCTTTTGTCGGCAATGACATGGGAAAAGGCGGTAAAGAGGTCTTCGGCTTCATCAACTTTTAAAGACAATCGCCTTTCAACGGGATGGACCGAGTAGAACACTTTTTCGGCAAAGATATCGAAGTTGCGTATCTTGGCTCCCAAGTGCATCCTGATCGTTTCAAAATGCTGCTGCTGCTTCTCAAACAGGCCGCCATTGTAGTCGCGGAACGTCCCGAGGATCTCTTCCAGGTATTTTAAAACGTACCTTCTAACATAAAGGAGGTTGATCGATTCCCGGACATCGAAGGCGCTTGATGGAATTTTAACGGACAATGCAGAGCTTTCCATGGGGAAAGGGGTGGTGCGGTGGTGGGTAAAGTGGCAGAATGTGTGCAGTGAAGCGGGAAGACGTTTGAGGCATGTTTCCAAGGGGTCAGGGGGATTGGGCCTGACCAAGTGGATGAGGAATTCCAAAGACTCGGGCGTTTGTTCTCGAAAATGGACATGGGCGTGCGGCAGGTCTTTGCCGCTATGGATCTCCCTTTGGAGAAGCTGGACCTGGCGGTAAGACTCCTCTTCATTGTAGGGCCAAAAAAGGGCAGGGGTCAATGGGGGGATCGTGATTAAATATTTGGCTAATGAGCTTTCAAATTCTTTAATTTCTGCTGTCGAGAACTCCTCTCCGCGCAGCTTATAGATTTCCACGTAGCAAAACAGATAGGCCATCTCCGGATGGTGCCACAGGTAGAAAGAGCGGGGGACTTCATGGATGCCCGGAAGCAAGGTGTTGATTGTTTTGAGGAGCTGTTCGTGGTGAAAGCGGTAAAAGTCATGGAAGGTAAGGGCAATGCAGATCTTGGAAGGTTGGCGAAAAATTTTTAGAAAAATGTTTTTGTTCGGCCCCTTTTCAGAACAGATCGCTTCCTCCATTTTCTTTTGGAGGAAAAATTGAGCGAGCAGCAGTGTCCGCAGGTGCAGCTTAGAGCGGCTGCTGGCAAATCCTTTTGACGCATTAGCGAAAAGACGCTCCAACCCATCTTGAAGACGGGTATCGAAATAGCGGGGGTAACGGGCTAGTCCAATTTCAATCTGCTTTGAGAACAGGTTGCGTAAGCTAGTCTGATCAAGTGCTGTCTCAGATATTAATGCGATCTGATTTTCTAAAGGCAATCTTGTCCAATGGGATTGGTTAGATGATCAGTCTGTACTTTTTACCGAATCTTAACATTTAAGGAAAGAGACATTGCTTCTGAGGCAGGAAAGGCAAGATTTTTCAAAACTATTTCTTTACTCAGTAGCGTGTTAAACGAGACTGAGTTGAGGATGGTTTCTATCAACGACGATCTGTCGAATAATCGCTCGGTCTTGAGCGGTGAGCCGGTCTCCGAAACGGACGGGTTCATTATGGTAGCTTTGAGAGCTCCATGACCACTCTCCTCCTGTAGAATAACGCTGGAAAAATGTGATCACCGTTTGATGGGGAGGCAAGCCTTCGCCAGATGGTGCATTCAGTTTCAGACAGATAAATGGTCTTGCGCCGGCATCTGTGCCTCTCATTATGGAGTGGGTCAACTCATTGGGTCGAAGAAAATCCAAATAGCCTGTATCGCCAGTACGATTGCCAAGATCTAGAATAGGAAGAGCATTGAATACCGCTTCTCCACCAACTGCTTCTTTAATGACTTGGAATGATAGTTGCGCTTCTCGATCTCGCTGAGTGAACAGAGCGGCTGCCGTTGTTGCTTCTAGGGCTGCATTCTCTTTTGAGGATAATTGATGCCATGCAAACGCAGCCCAGACTGTTGTCGGAATCAAGATGATTGCAGAGACGAACAAGGGGTAGCCAGACGCAATTCCGACGGCAATTGTAGCAATAACTCCTATAAACACTGCACCGGCTTTGATGAGCAAAGGCGTTTCGTCGCTCTTCAGCCATGCGACAATATTTTGCATGCAATTGGAGGGTTCAGCATTCGGGATTTCCGGAGCATAAAGAGGTCTGCCCCCCGTCACATCCAAGGAGAGAGGTAGTGGTGTTAACAGAGAATTAGAAACAGACATCATAAATCCTAAATTTAAAAAAATGTTCGTGGATTTTATGTTGTTTGTTGATTTGTTGTCAGTGCCAAATTTTTTTTGTGAGTGTAGAAAAGTTTGGTATTGAATGTTTGAAAATTATTGGATCATCTTTCGGATGATTTCCGATTTTTCCAGGCAAAGCGGGTTATGCAAGAGGTTTATTTTAGAACGGTTGTTTTTGCTGAACGACTTTCAAGCCGTTTTTCATTTCATGTGTGTAAGGAAATATTTTTACGGGGTGCTTGAAGGAAGGGAGGGTTCCTTTAAGCGCAGCGCGGACGCTTTCGAGCGTGTGCTCGGGAACATCTTCGAGCAAGTAGGCGATCGGACGCTTTCCAAATTCAAGGTCATCGGTAGGAATGACGTGGGCTGCCAAGATACCGGGGATCTGGCAAAGGGCGGCTTCCACTTCTTCCGGTTGGATGTTTTCTCCTCCGGAAATGAACATCCGGTCTTTGCGGCCGTGCAAGGTCAGCTGGCCTTGGTCATCGAGAGATCCTAAATCTTTTGTCGGCAGCCAGCCGTTGAGCGTGGGAAGGATAGGCTTTTGCTGGACAGGATCCCAATATCCGGAAAAGAGAGTTTGGCCGCGAACGAGAATCTCCCCATTCTCATCGATCCGCAAGCTTCGGAAAGGGAGCTGTTTTCCCATGTGAAGACGCTTATCGATCTCATGCGGCTCCGCCAACGTGATCATCGAGCTCATTTCGGTCATTCCATAGGCAGTAAAGAGGGGGAGGCGATGGGCAAAGGCCTTTTGAGCAAGCGATGGGGAGAGGGGAGCTCCGCCGATCAAAAGGCAGGTTGCCGATTCTGCGATCTTACCGATCATCTCTTGAGGTTCTTGGAGGAAGCGGAAAAGCTGCGTCGGAACAAAGGAGGCGTGGGTGATCCGTTGCTGCTCCAATGCAGAAAAGAGGAGCTTATCGGTCAAGACGATCGTTCCTCCTGCTAAAAAGATTCGGAAGAGGATCGCCATCCCCCCGACATGGAAGAGGGGGAGTGAAAGAAGCCATCGGGATTCACTTGTGCAGCGAAGGGGAGCAATGGCCCCTTCAGCATTGGCAAAATGGGCGCCGATGGTATGGCAGGCGGCTTTTGGCTTTCCGCTAGATCCCGATGTCATGAGCATGGCGGCGAGTTGTTCTAAAGCATAAGTTGGAGGTGCGCAAGGAAACGATGTTGTTTCAATGGGCAGGTCTTCAGCGTTTAAGAGATGGGACGCGCTGCATTGCTGCACAAGGGAGGGCAGTTGTTCCGGCGGCGTACGGAAGCTTAAGGGACAAGCGATAGCTTTGAGGCGAAAGAGGGCAAACAGCAGCAAGACCGATGCGGCTGATGTTTTAGCGACAAAAGCGATATGTGTACCGGGTTGGATAGATAAGGTCTTGAGCTTGCTGCAGTGGTTTGAAATGGCAGCATCGAGCTGTCGATAAGTCAGAGTGCAGTCGGGGGATTCGATGGCGATCTTGTCTGGGGTTTCTCGGGCGTGCTGATGAATAGGACATAATCGATCAACCATGGGCAACCTCGATCAAGCAGTCGGATTTTAAGTGAAATTGGGTTGGGAGTTGCAAAGTCCCTTGAGAAAAATCAAGAGGAGATTGAAGAAGATCTTCTTTAAGGAATCTATAAGTGTCTAATCCTAAGGAGTTTGTTGTCATGTTCAAGCGATGGGCAAAGTTGGCGATCAGGACTGTACCGATTCCGCTTTCAAAGGCTCCGGTAAAGATGATCTTTTTTCCCAGCTGTTCGATGATCTTAAAGGCGTAGCTGCCTCCGGTGATGGTCGGCTTGATGATAAGTGTTGTCAACTGGGGAAAGCCGGTCATTTGGGAAAAGGGGATCTCAGTTATCGATTCGTCGAGGGCAAAGGGGAAAGGAATGGAGGAAAGGCGGTCAAGTTCATGCGTTGGTTCCTCGACGCAAGCAATGGAGTGTTCTGGAAATCGGGAAAAGAAGGCTACAGCTTCGTCAAAGCTCCATGCGCGGTTGACATCGATCCGCAACTGGAACTTGCCGATCAGAGGACTGATGACCCGTGCTGCATCAGATGGACTTAGGTTGGAGACTTTGATCTTAAGGGAGCGAAATCCCTCTTGTCCAGCGCGCTTTGCTTTTTCTTGGATTGCGTCGGGAGTTCCTGCCAGGAGCGCCCAAAGGGGAAAACGGTCTGCAGGCGGTTTGTAAGGAGTCAGCGCGCACTCAAGTCCGAAGGCTACTGAAGGTAGAGGAGGAGAGCGGAGTTTTCCTTGAAGGGCTTGGAGCAGCTGCTCTTTAGCTTCGGCCAAAGTCTCTTTGCTCCGACCGGGCAATGGGGCGATCTCTCCCCAACCGATACGATTATCAGAAAATGTGGTTTGGAGGATTAGCCCTTCCCGCTGATCGCTGAACGTGGTCAGTTGGAGCTTGTAGGAATAGAGCCTCCATGATGCTAGAGGATCCATCCGAGGCAGAAAAGGAGAGTGTACAACCATAAGAGCTTTCCTGTTTGTGCGAACAAGAGATTGAGGTGGGAGGGTAAGCTGTGGTTGAGCATCAATCTTATTGATGGGATGGCGGGCAGAAGGATGCTCAAGGTCAGAAGAGAAAACGGGTGGGAGCGGAAAAAGCAGACCAGAGGAAGTAGGGTGAGGAGGATGGAAAAGAGGTATTCGATTTTTCCAAAGGTAAGCCCGAAACGGACAGCGAGGGTCTTTTTGTTTGCGGCTTTGTCCTCATCGATATCGCGGACATTATTGACGATCAGGATGGCGGTTGAGAGCGCGCCTGGCGCGATGCCGGCAAGAAGGGAGGTCAAGGTAACTGTTCCCGTCTGCAAGTAATAGGTCCCCGATACGGCTGCAAGGCCGAAGAAGAGGAAAACGAACAGTTCTCCGAGCCCGAGATAGGCAAGCGGGTAGGGGCCTCCGGTATAGACGACTGCAAGGAGGAGAGAAAGGGAAAGAAGGCAGGAGAGGAAAATCCCTCCATGCCATATGAGGTAGCAGCCTGAGAGGAATGTAATGAACAGGCAGATCAAAAGCCCTTTTCTCATTTGGGGCAAGCTGACAAGTCCTGCTTGGACGACACGGGTTGGTCCTTTGCGTTTTTCATTATCGGCCCCTTTGAGATAATCGAAATAGTCATTGGCAAAATTGGTCGAGACTTGGATCCCGAGAGCAGTTGCCAATGTGAACAGGAACATCCTCAAATCGAAATGGCCATCGGCTAGAGCTAGAGTGGTTCCGATCAGCACGGGGCTGATGGAGGCAATCAGAGTCTTTGGCCTGCAGGCCATTGTCCAAATGAGGATCCTGTTCATACTTTACGGCCTTTTTGGAAATTGGGAAAAGTCTGGGCGCCGTTTTTCGAGGTAGGCGCGGTGTCCTTCCTTCGCTTCTTCCGACATGTAGTAGAGCAGCGTGGCGTTGCCGGCGAGCTCTTGCAGTCCAGCTTGGCCGTCGCAGTCGGCATTAAAGGCTGATTTTAGGCAGCGGATCGCAAGTGGAGAATGGAGGAGGATCTCGCGGCACCATTGGACGGTGGTCTCTTCGAGCTTTTCGTATGGAACGACTGTATTGACAAGTCCCATCTCCAAAGCTTCCCTAGCATTGTAGCGTCTGCAGAGGTACCAGATCTCCCGCGCTTTTTTCTGGCCGACAATTCTGGAAAGATAGCTGGAGCCGTAGCCGCCATCGAACGAACCGACTTTAGGGCCGACCTGTCCGAAGATCGCATTGTCTGCGGCGATGGTCAGATCGCAGACGACATGGAGCACATGGCCGCCGCCGATGGCAAAACCTGCGACCATCGCGATCACGGGTTTTGGACAGCTGCGGATTTGACGTTGGAAATCGAGGACGTTCAAACGGTGGATTCCATCGTCGTCGACATAGCCGGCGTGTCCGCGGATCCGTTGGTCTCCGCCTGAGCAAAAGGCCTCTTTGCCTTGGCCTGTCAAAATAATGACGCCGATCTGCTGGTCGTCGCGCGCGTCGTTAAGGGCGTGCGCCATCTCTGTTACGGTATGAGGACGGAAGGCGTTGCGGACTTCGGGACGGTTGATGGTGATCTTAGCGATCCCGTCTGCTTTGTGGTAGAGGATGTCGGTGTAAGAACCGCAGCCTGTCCAGGCGATTGCTTGTGTTTCTTCAATTGTCTGCATTGGCTTGACTCCATTCTTCAATTGCTCCGACGCAGGCATCGGGATTTTCCAGATGGACAGCGTGGCCGGCGTTTGGGATTTTCTTTCTCAGGATTGTCTGTGGGAGTTTAGCGTAAAGCTGTTCATATTTCAAATCTTCTTCGCCAAAAAGGAAAAGTGACTGTGGATGAAAAGCGGTGATCTTTGGTTGTTTTCCAAGGCTCATTTGGCGCAGGATCAATGCAAGTTTAACAGGGTCTTGCTGAGACCTTCTTTGCAAGACCTGTTCGAACAACGCCTGCTGTTTGCGAAGGGATTGGAAAAGAGGCTGCGCATACCATTTTTCTAAGAATGATCGGATCGGTTGGGTTTCGAGCATCTGGATCCAACGGAGGTCCTCTTCCCAGCGCAGTGTTTTTTCTTGTTCGGTGTCGAGGCCGATGTGTGCAGAGAGAATGATGCTGGGGCAAGAGAGGGGAAGTTGAAGCGCAGTACGCCCGCCCATCGAATAGCCGACATAGGTTGGGTTGTGCAAGTGCAACTGCGAAAGTGTTTGAGCGATTGCATCAACGGCCGCAAGTTCCAGGGCAACGCAAAAAAAATTGCGCTTGAGCTTTTCGATCATCGGGGCCCAATCTTCTCTTGAGCCTAAAAAGCCGTGTAAGAAGATGAGGGCAGGATTAGCTATGTCGCCGTGTGCGTCATATTCAAGCATTTCAGTACAGACTGTTGGATTTCTTGGTGGAGCAAGAGGTTTTCGGAGCGCCTTGTTTGGATTTCCACAATGGCGGAGCATGGGTTGGCGAGCAAGTCGGAGAACAACTGCTCCCAATCTCGGGTGTTATGGGGGCGGAAGTAGGGGATTTGGAACAGCTCGGCCGCGTTTTGGAAATTATAAGGGTGGGACGCAACGAAGAACTCTTCGATGACATCTTTGCGCTGAGCGATCGGCAGGAAAGAGAAAATGGCGCCGCCGTGGTTGTTAATGACAAGGATGACGACGGGGTATTGCGCTTGGCGGAGCTGGGCTAAGGAATTGAGATCGTGGAGAAATGCCAGATCGCCAAAGAGGGCGAACGTAGGTTGTTGCCTGCCTTGTGCAATGCCGATGGCAGTTGCGATGTTGCCGTCGATGCCGCTGACTCCGCGGTTGCCAAAGATCGGTCCGATCGGCTGTTTAGGGAATAAGAACTGATCAGAGTCGCGGATCGGCATGCTGCTGCCGATAAATATTGACCAGGAAGGAGAGAGACTGTTCGATAAGGTGCGGGCTACAGCGGGCTCAGTCAGATCGGGCTGGTTATCGATCAGTGCGCTTAAATGATCTGCAATCTTATCGGAAGCGTTTTTCCAGCTGTCGAACCAATCTGTATGGAACCTCTCTTCGACAAAGCCGATGATTTCCTTGCAAAATAGGGAAGGATCAACGGAAAGGCGATGGGTGGTCAAATGGTCGGGGTCTTGTCTGCAGGGATGGTCGGAGACTTGAAAATAGGGGCAGTTTAGCGTTTTTAGCCATTGGGCAAGCGTCTTCGATACGAACCGATCTCCTAGATGCAGGACAAGATCTGGCTTATAGCTTGGATCTGCTTTTAGAAGGGCGTCGTAATGGCGGATCACCACATGGCAATAACCGGAGGACCTCGCTTGGGAAAGAATATCGGGAAGGATAGGCCATTTCAGGATTGAGGCAAGCTGGAAGATCGGGTCCATTTTTTGCCGCGCTGGCAACGATCCGACAACAATAATTCCCTTAGGCGTATCTTGGAACGACTCTGCCCATTGTTCCAGTGTTGAAATTGAGGGGATTGTTTGCGTCGTTTCATAATAGGTTGGAGGAATCTCTGGAATGGAAGGAGGAGTCAAAGAGAAAAGAGGCTCTCGAAATGGGCAGTTGAGATGGACAGGGCCAGGATGTCCTTGCTTGCTGCGGAAAACGGCTTGGGCGATCGTTGTTGCAACAAACCTCTCCGAGATCTCAGTCGTCGGGCAAGGCAGATCGACCTGCCAGCGGACGTAATCGGAGAACAGTTTGATCTGATCGCAAGTTTGGTTGGCGCCGCAATCGCGCAGCTCATGAGGGCGGTCTGATGTCAAAAGGATCAGAGGGACCCTTTCGTTGCTGGCTTCCATGATCGCAGGAAATAAGTTGGCGACAGCGGTCCCCGATGTGACGACAATAACGGATGGAAGGCCTGACGCTTTGGAAAACCCAAGCGCATGGAATCCGACGCCCCGTTCATCAAAGTGGACGAGGTGCTGCGTATCAGGGTGGTCGGCGATCGCAAGGGCAAGGGGTGTCGAGCGGGAGCCGGCCCCCAAGCAAAAATAGCGGACTCCTTGTTTAAGGAGTTGATCGATGATCAAGTTGGACCATGTGAGATTCAGCGATCCGGTATCAGTGCTCATAGGAGGGCTTTTTTAAATGTTTTGATCTTTTGTTCGAGCTCGTCCCACTCTTTTTCAGGATGGCTTCCTTTGACGATCCCCGTTCCAGCATAGAGATCGATCTCTTTGCCGCGGATGAGTGCAGAACGGATGGCAACAGCGATGTCGGCCTCTTGCGAAGAGATGTAGCCGATCGGCGCTCCATACCATCCCCGTTGAAACGGTTCGAGCTCTGAAAGAAGTGAGAGAGCGTTGCTGCGAGGCTTTCCTCCCAATGCGGGCGTGGGATGCAATGTGGCGATCAGGTCGTGGTCGGAAACGCCGTTTTTCAAGATTGCCGTCAGGTGATTGTAAATATGCTGCACATGGGACATCTGAAGGACGGTGTCCTCTTCATTCCACTCCATATCCGTGCAGAGCGGCTCAAGGGCTGTCTGGATGAACTGTTTGACGAAGGCGAACTCCCTCTGTTCTTTCGGATTTTCAAGCAGTTCTTCGCTGAGGAACAGGTCTTCTTCAGGAGTTTCGCCGCGAGGACGTGTGCCTGCGACAGCATCGGTTTGGATCCTGGAGCCCTGCCGTTTGTACAACTGTTCCGGGGTTGCTCCGATAAAGGAGGCCTCAGGGGTTAATTGAAAGGAGAAGACAGTTGCCCTTTGCGCCTGGGACTGCATTTCAGAGAGCAGTGCGTACGAATCGAGTTTTTGATCGGTCAAAAGCTTTGTCTTGCGGGCCACAACGACTTTTTCCAAAAGGCCGTCTTCGATTTTTTCCAGCGAGGCTGCGACCATCTTTTCCCAATCGGGAAAGGTGGGGAAATCTTGCCTTGCCTCCAAAACAGCTCCATGCCATTTGGACGTTTGTTCTTCGAAACAAAGCTGGCGCATGACGCTTGGGTGCGCATCTTCATTTAAGAAGTGGATATGGAGAACGGCATGCTCTTTTTCTTGGACGATCTCAAATTGGGGAAGCCAAAATGCGCAAGAGGGAAAAGGCCTCCAGCTCGGATCGATCGAACCGGAACTGAACTGCCTTCCGCCGTAGAGCCTGACCTCTGGGTGGGAGTCGATGGAGATGTGGGGAATTGTAGGGAAGCTGAGAAGGTTTCCAAGCGCTGCCCGTTGGATTTTTCCCCCTTTCTCGAACCAGCATACTTTTGGAAATAAGGACTGGGCCTTCAGCCAGGAAGCAATATTAACGGGTGCGATCTCGATTGCAAGATGCTGGTAGGCATAAGTGTGGCCATTGATCTCAAGGTGGTCCAAAAGTGTAGAAGGTTTCCGCCGTTGGTGTATACTGAAAGAACCTGAAGAATCAGTTTCTGACGTCGTCGGGGTTATCTCAAAATTCGCAATTTCACTCGCGCCTTGCCTTCGGGCAATGGTCGCTCGCTCCAAATGCAAATTTTGAGGCCCCTCCTTGTCAGATTCCCGATTCTTCAGATTCTTTCGGTATAATTCTTCCTCTTCAAGGTCGACAACAGCCTCTTTATCCATTTCCTTTTTCTCCCTGGTAAACTGTGGCGATCCCTCCTGTCAGCGGATGGGCGCAAGCATTGGAAAAGCCAGCTGTCCGCATCAGCTGTAAAAAACGCTCGCCATTCGGAAATGTTTCAATGGTTTCGTTCAGATACCGGTATGCCGACTGCTTTTTCGAGATAAACCCGCCGATTCGAGGCAAAAAATGGCGCAAATAAAATAGATGGAATGCCCGGATGAAAGGATTGCGGGGAACTGTTCCTTCGAGGATGAGGAGGCGACCGTTGGGTTTTAACACCCTTAAGAACTCTTTAAGGGCTAGGATTACGTCCGTCACATTGCGGATCCCAAATGAGATCGTCACGCAATCAAATGAGTGATCGGGGAAAGGGATTTCAAGCGCGCTTGCGACTTTCATCTCCACAGATGAAGCATAAGGCTTTTTAGTGATCTTCTGAACGCCGATTGCGACCATGTTTTCAGCTAGATCGATCCCGACTGCATGGGAAAATTGCCCTGCGTGCTCCATGACTGCAATGATCTGATCTCCGGTCCCCGTTGCGCAATCGAGCAATTTGAGTTGATCGCCTTGCGGAAGGAAACGGCACATTTTCTTGCGCCAGTGTTGATCGAGTCCAAGGGTCATGACCCGGTTGACGCAATCATAAGTCGTAGAGATCTGGTCGAACATCTTCCAGATCTCTTTACGCGATGGTTCTTGAACGTTGCTGTCCATAAGCCTTCTGTTGTGAACAAAAGACTATAGCAAATTCCTAAAACCAATGCAAATCTCTACTTTGGATAGTAGAGGGTGTATCCTGCTGAAGGTTGATAATGTTCCGTATGATGTTATTAGCTCTGCTAGTCGAATAAATATAAAACCTCTCTACCTTGGAAAATACCAAGCATACCTATCGGAAGGGAGGGGGAATCGGCTATCAGATTTTCTCCCATCGGTCGTGCTGACATTTGCAACGAAATTTTCGTAGCTGATCACGTAGATCTTTTGCTGGGAAGGGTCTGTAGCGCTGCTCCCGTCGCTCGGATCGATGAAGTAGACATAGCCGCCTTTGGACCCTCCTTTAGCAGCCCCGATGATCACGATCGCGTGGCCAGCGCTTACTTGCTCGCCGAATAGGTGCCCAGCCTCGGTTGCAGGCAAGCGGTCTTCCGGAGCCCATCCGTAGATAGAGCGTCCTTCGATGATTTGTCTAATGGTAGGTTCCTTTGCGTAATAGGAGTTTCCAAAAAGACCTCCGACATAAAGAGGTCCATGATTTTTTAAGGTTTGAAATAAAGAGCTGATCGTTTGGGAAGTCCTCCATTCCGCTTCCTTAAATCCGTAGGCTTCTGCAACAGCTATCTGAAAGTAAATGCCTAAAATTGCTGGATTTTTTTGAATGAGAATGTCCCAGGCTGGGGTGCATTTTAAACACTCTTCCAACAGAAAGCGGTTCTCCGCTTCTGAAAGATGGATAGTGCTCGAATCGATGTGTGCCTTGGCATTCTCTTTCTGTAAGTTGTCATACCTTTTTTTCGGATCAATGCCGAGAACTTGGAAGAACTTTTGGTGGATGGCAATGAACTTTGAATGTTTGATGTTTTTAATATAATCATCCAGATTGCCATATTCTGTCTGTGCGCAGAACTCTTGGATAATGGAAGCTGCTCTTGCGGGCAGATCGGGTAGTGCGTCTTTATATTCGGACATAAGGAGAGGAATCGCATCATGAATGGCTTGAATGATCATAGGAAAGCTTAATTTAACCGAATGGAGGTCTTTATCGAATTTGATAAGCTTAAAAACGGAATCGACTGCAATCTCAGGATTTTGATAAGGACGGTTGAGCTGTTCGATCTGATACCGATAGCTTGAAATAAATGCTTCCATTTCTCTTTTCCGTTCGTACTCTTTTGGAGGATTTGCTCCAATCCGGTCCCTTAGGAGATTAAGCGCATAATAAAAGCAAGTTGGACCTTTTGGCGGAGATTGGTCGACCCGGGGACGAAGATCGCTTTCTCCAGGAACCAGAGGGATTTTGGTATTCGGTTTTCCTGATGACAGGGAATAGAGCAGTGAAGAGGAATTGTCCTGCAAAAGGTGTTTGTTCCAGCTGCCATGGAAAGGGCTAGAAGTTTTTGGACAGGAAGCTGCCATGATGAATCCTCCATAAAATAAAGGCGAAAAAGATACATCAATTTATGTAATCTTTCTATAAAAATTATTTTTTAATTATGATTAAATGAATTTTTAATATTAATATTAAAAACATGGTGTTTGTTAATAAGAACGTATCCCAGTAAAAAGTTTCAGTCGATTTTTTGGTTCTTTTGAGCCGAATTTCGAGCCATTAACCAGGGGAATATCGACATTTGTATATTGCCACTGGTTAATGACCCGAAATTCAGCCAAAATAATCCGAAAAATCGATGAAAATTATTACTGGGATAGGTTCAAATGGTGATGGAAAAAGAAAGGATCGTCAGCTTATTGTGACGATCCTGCTGGTTGCATCTAGAGCAGAAAGTATAAGGACTTAGACGAGGCTTATTGCATCGGCAAGGGCGACTATATTGTCCTTTAAATGTCTCTTGCCCCACACATCAGGATGGGCGCTGCGCTCCTCTCCGCTTAACACATAGAGAGTTCCGTAAACGTTAGTTTTTGCATCCTCTGGCAAAGCCTCGAATGTGTCAAAGATCGTTTGCTGAAGCGTTTGAGCAAACAGGACTCTGTTCTCAAAAATATTGATCCGTTCCAAGTCTGAACTGCTCGGAGTGGAGCTAGAAGAGATGTTTGGCGATGGAGAGCGTTCTTCATCGCTAGAGCTTAAGTGGTCGCAAATCCTTTGACGAATCTCATTTTGAACCGTGGGAGCAAGTTCTAAAAATAGCCCTTCAATGCGTACTGGGTTCCACTCTTGCGTAAGGAGGGCATTGGTCAGATTGCCAAGAGCTGTGACTGGTTGATATTGGATCGCTCCTACATACCGATACATGATCTCTTGAGTCAAGAAGCGCCTTACCGCTTTGCTAGAGCAACTAAAGATGAAAGGGTTTCCTTGTAGTTCAAAGTGCTTAATTTGCACAGCCGATCGAGCTAGCTGATCAGGAATAGTTATCAGACTATTATGGCAGAGGCCAAGAAAATCGATTTGGCGGGAAGGAGGAAAATTCTGAGGAAGCGTTATCAATTGGTTCCATCCTAAATCAAGGAAGTGAAGATGGCTAAGATATTGAAAGGACTCAGGTAGACTGCTCAGCCTATTGGACTGCAGATCGAGATCTTTTAAACGGGACAAGTTGCCAATCGATGCAGGAAGTTCTTTCAGACGATTGCTTGTCAGGTAAAGTTTTTTCAACGGATGATGCTGGGTTTGGATTTCAGGTAGCTTTTCCAGCAAATTGTGGGAAAGGTTCAGCGTGCTCAAGCGGGGACAGCAATCGAAGATCGGGAAAATCTCAGTCAGTGCATTGGAGGAAAGATCGATTTTTTCCATATGGACGAATTGGCTAAAAGACGCAGGGATCGCTGTGAGCTGGTTCTCCGATAGTTTTAAATCCCTTAATCGAGTCAAGTTCCCGAATGTTCCAGGCAGTTCGGCCAGCTTGTTATGGGAAAGATCTAATTTCCATAAGTGTGAAAAGTTTCCGATGTATTCAGGAAGCTCGCTTAAGCAATTGTGCGATAAATCAAGCCGTGTCAGACCGGTAAAAAGAGCAAGTTCAGAAGGTACTATAGAGAGGTGAAGTCCCGAAAGATCTAGGTGTCTTAAGTGTTGGACCTGATCTCTGTTCGCCTCATTGCTAAGCCAAGCACGGATCTCTTGAGGAGATGCTGGAGGCGCATCATGGCCGAAATCCATTTTAGGGGAGATCCTTTCCTTCCATACGATCCATAAAGCAAGATCTTTTTGCAGCTGGCTATATTCAGAGAGGGATGTTGGCACGCATTCTCTTAAGTTAACCCAATCGCAGCCAATTTTTCTAAGGTCTCTTTGAATTAACTTCGCTAAGCTGTGGAAAAGAGCGTTGACTTTAGCATCTTGAGGAATCCTTAGGCTGCGAACTGTAACAGTGGGTTGGCTGCTGCTGGATGAAGAGCTAGCCTGAGAGTCAACAATGTGAAATCTTCTTTCAATGTGAGCCATCGCTTTGGGGATATTGTATAGCCCTTTCGGTGCATGGTCTTTTAGGCTGCTCCATTGATTGACCACAAGTTGCGATGCGATAACTTGTGAGCTTGAGAAATCGTCTGCAGGTGAAGAAACTAGGTCTGGAGCTGATGGAAAACTGTTCACATAAACGTTAAGGCACATTTCTCGAAGTGTCATAATTCCTCGTTATTTGTTTATTAATAAATAGGTTTGTAAACCATTATATAATAATTTGTAGTAAAAGTAAATTAATTATTATTACTATAGTATGCAAATAATTGGTTTTCAGTTGTTTAAGTTTTAATTTTTCATAAGTTAATTGTTTAGAGAGTGTTGTGGATTTATTAATAATTTATTAAATTTATCGATGATTTTAAATGTTTATTAAATGGTAAAATAAAGCTAAAGAGATGTGCATATCATTGAATTATTGGAGTTTTCCGTATGGTCACGATTACGATTAAAAAGGACCCTTCGCCCGCGCACCAGCCTTTGCAGGCTCAGATCGAAACAAAGGGAGCGCATGCTTGGGACCGGGGATTGAATACGCTTTTAACATTGAATAGCGTGGAATTCGACCTGTTTGCCAAGGTATGCACCGTCCGCTTTCAAAATAACGAGGTCAGCACATTTCAGTTGTCCGACCATGAAGTGACCCAAATGGGCAGCATCAGTTCGGACGAGACAGGAAAAATGATCGACCTGCTTCCAAAGATTGTCTATCCACGCCTTCCTGCAGATGAAAAGTCTAGGAATCTGAAAATTGCCGCAGAGAGGGAGCTTGCCCATTTTTCTTCTCCAACAATAGCTGTTTTGGCATCGGTTAGCAAGAACGAAGCGGATGTGCATGAGCTCCAGCGGAAAATGGTCCCTTATCGAACTGCGGAGCGTTCCCTATTTTCTTTTGGGAAAAAGGCCCCATTAGCTTCATTTGATGCATTCGTCCAATCCCATTCCTCTTTCGGGTCAATCGATGAGATGCTGAAGAGCCGCTGCACGCTAGAGAGGCAGTTAAGCTCTCTACAGAATGAATTAGAAGCCTGGGTGAAGATCAAAGAGGTCCATAAAATCAATGCTCCGCTCCACTGCAATTTGAGCGAAGAGGAGATCGAAAGCAACGTCAAGGTGCTGAATGAGCGTCTTGCGGAACTGGATGGGTTCTTGCTGCAGGTCCATAGCGATATCAGCGCCTTCGAGCAATACTTGGAAGAGCACTCCTCTCCTTTGCTTGAAAAGATCTTCCCTCTTTCCGAGGTTTCAGACAAACGGGCTAAATTCCGGGAAGCGATCCAGAACATTAATCAGGAAAGAAAGCTAACACTCAATAGCTTGGAGGCCATGAAGCCCCAGGTTTCCTTTGTGCGCTATAAAAAGGCCCAAAAAGAGATCAATGAGGTCCATAAGAAATTTGTGGCCATCAAGACACAGATTGAAGAGATTTGCGATCTGGAGCGGCAGATGGTCAAGCAGGCCGTCGATCCTACCGCCTATGAAGCCTATCGCTCTTTATTTGTCGAAGCAGAGCGTCTAAAGAGCCGCACACCTTCAACGTCCAGCGGCATGAGCTCGCTCCAAGAGCAGGATGACGCAAAAATCAATCTCTTACGTCAAACCATCAAGCTGAACGGACGCCTTCCAGAGCTTGGCAATGGCGGCGGGGCCGGCTAAGTCATTCATTTTTGAATCTCATTTTTTAATGAGGCTGCATTTACATCGACCCTAGATTTAATTAAGTGGATTTTGTAAAATGAATGGTGTTAAGGACAGTGGTAACCACTGCTGGTGTCAATATGGAAGAACTTTTACGTTCCCTCGCACATTTTCAGTCTTTTAACCTACCCCCTCCTCCGCCCGTTTTAGGGTAATCTTATTTTTTTCAATACATTCCTTTGTTTTCGGTTCTAATTTTTTAGGACCTAGACGATTGAACCTGTTGCAAACTGTGCATGAATACCGTTTTGCTGCGCCTTTAGCGCGCAGCTATCGGTATTTTCTGACGTTGCAGCTGGTTGTGTGCATGCATGCATTCTTTAGATTAAGTTTATAACGTTATGAAAAAAATCATTATTAAAGTGGGGACGAGCAGTCTTACCCAGGGGACGAATCAATTATCAAAAAGGACCATGATCGGCCTGGTCCAGCAAATGACCGCTTTGCGCAATCGAGGGATGGAACTGATCCTTGTCAGCTCAGGCGCTGTTGCAACCGGAAAAGAGCTCTTTCAGCCTTCCAAGTTGGGACCATCGCAGCTTTGCAAGCAGATCTTTGCCTCGATCGGGCAGGTCAAGTTGATGCAGGTCTGGGCTGAACTCTTCTCCTTATACGATCTGCATGTAGGACAGATCTTGCTTACCAAAGAGGACTTCTCAGAAAGCAAACGCTCTTCCACAGAACAAGCGATTAGAGGTCTTTTGGACCATGGGATCATTCCGATCATTAATGAAAATGATGTTGTCTTTTCCCAGGAAGCGCGGATCGGGGACAATGATAATCTCTCAGCTCTTGTTGCCGATCTGGTCGGAGCCGACGCACTTGTCCTTCTGACCGATCAAGAGGGGCTTTATACAACCAATCCTAGGAAAGACCCCGATGCAAAGCTCATTCCGGTTGTTGATTGTATCGACGATCAGATTATGGCAATTGCAGGAGGGGCTTCTTCAGCATTGGGAACAGGGGGAATGGCAACTAAAATTGAAGCCGCCCGTCTGGCTTCCAAATCATTGATCAAAACAATCATCGCATCTTCTTCTCGTCCGAACGTATTGATCGAGCTGGCAGATGGCAAGCAGGTGGGAACAGTATTTTTAAAGCAAAAAGAGGAATAGAACGATGACTTTAGATATCAGAAAAATGGCCGCGGGGTCTAAAAAAGCCGCATTTCATCTTGCAAGGGCAAGTTCAAAGCAAAAGGGGCGAGCTTTGGCAGCATTAATGGAACATTTGATGCAAGAAGAGGAGTCCATTTTAAAGGCCAATGCGCAAGATCTTGTTTTAGCAAAGGAAAAAGGATTGGAGAAGCCGTTGTTAGAACGGCTGTCTTTAGAAAATCGATTGAGGGGGATCATCCATGATATTGAGCAGGTCCTTTTGCTTCCCGATCCCATCGGGGCGGTGTTTGAACAAGAAGTCCTCCCTAATGGCTTGAAGTTGGAAAAATGCCGCGTGCCGATCGGTGTCCTTGGCGTGATTTACGAATCGAGGCCGAATGTCACGCTCGACATTAGCGCGCTTAGCATCAAATCGGGAAATTGCGCGCTGCTAAGAGGCGGTTCTGAAGCATTGCGCACCAATTTGAAATTAGTTGAACTCATTCAACGATCACTTCTTGATGCTGGCCTTCCCGAAGAGGCTGTCCAGCTTGTGGCTGATACCGATCGATCTGTTGTGAAGCAGATGCTTCAGCTCGATGAATACATCGACTTGATCATCCCAAGAGGAAGCTCTTCGTTGCAGCGTTTTTGCAAAGAGAACAGCACCATTCCAGTGATCATGGGAGGAGCGGGGATCTGCCATCTGTTTGTCGATGAGAGCGCGGATCTAGAAGCTTCGATAAAGGTCATTGCCAATGCAAAAACCCAACGCCCAACAGTCTGCAATGCTTTGGATACTCTTTTAGTTCATGCTACGGTTGCTCCTGATTTGATTCCTGAGCTTGTAAAGCGGCTAAGTCCACAAGGTGTCAGCTTTCGACTCGATCCAGCTGCCATGGAGCTTGCTCAAGGTCCGTCATGCCAGATGGCGGGACCTCAGGATTGGGATACCGAATGGCTAAGCCTTGTTTTAGGGGTTAAGGTTGTTGGAAA
>JAFEGF010000108.1 GCA_018240225.1 Verrucomicrobiota bacterium | reverse complement strand
CTTGAGCAAGATCCTCTTATAAGCCGCCTTGGGAGGATGGGCCACGATTACCCTCCAACTTTCCAGCGGTGGAATGCCTTAATGGTAATCGCTTTATTGAGGCGCTTTCCTTCTCTTTCCAAAAGTCCTGCGACAGTGACAGTATTGTCACGCACATATTTTTGGCAGAGGAGGCAAACTTCGTCGCAATAAGCTTTGATTTTCCCTTCGACGATCTTCTCAACGACGTTGGCTGGCTTGCCTTGCACTTGGCTTCGGGCAATTTCCGCTTCTTTGTCTTTTACCGTCTGAGGGACTTCATCAGAGCTCAAATACTCTGGAGATTCAGCAGCGACGTGCATAGCAATATCGCGAGCTAAAGACTCTTGTCCAGATCCACCGGTCAAAATGACGAGGGTAACGATCTTACCGCCCATGTGGGAGTAGACGCCGATCGAAATGTCGGAGGCTTTCGGGATAACGCTGATCCGTTTGAGCTGAATGTTTTCTCCGAGGCTTTGGACGACGAGCGTTCGGTATTGGTCGATCGTCACAGAAGGATCTTTGCGGTAAGGCTGATTCACAAACGCATCCAAGGAAGCTGGCTTTGTGTCAGCAACTTCCTGAGCGATGTCTTTCAGGTACTGCTTGAACTTATCGTTCTGTGTGACGAAATCAGTCTCAGCGTTGACTTCGACGAGAGCGAACCCATCAGCGCTTTCAGCATGGCCGATCAAACCTTCGTTTGTCTCGCGGCCTTCTTTTTTGACAGCGGATGCCATTCCAGCCTTGCGGAGGATCTCGATCGCTTTGTCCATGTCGCCGGCTGCTTGGTCAAGGGCTTCTTTGCATTTGCCCATGCCGACGCCTGTGCGCTCACGGAGTTCTTTGACCATATCTGGTGTAACTTTTACGCTCATGGATTACCCCTCTTCCCCTTCTTCCGCATCTTCATCTTTCATTGCAGCGGCTTTCTCTTCGTCGCTCTTCTCATCGCCTTTAGCAAAGCCGAGGTTCAGCTCGTTTTTGCGGTCGATGATCCCTTGTGTGAGGGCTTGAAGGATGAGCTTGATGCTCTTCAGCGCATCGTCGTTGCATGCGATGACGTGGTCGATCGGATCTGGATCGCAGTTGGTGTCAACGAGGGCCATGACAGGGATGCCGAGGATTTTTGCTTCAGCGACGGCAATGTGCTCGCGGCTTGGATCAACGATGATCAGCAGGCCTGGAGGCTTGCGCATTGCGCGGATGCCGGAGAGGTTGCGGTCGAGTTTGATTTGCTCTTTAGAGAGCGTGGAAATCTCTTTCTTTTTCAGCCCTTCCCCGCCGGAAGAGATCTTCTTCTCAATCCGCTCCAGTGTTTTCACTGACTGGCGGATCGTAGCGAGGTTGGTCAAAGTTCCGCCGAGCCAGCGCTCGCTCACATAGAACTCGCCACACTCTTCTGCGCACTCTTTCACAACGCTTTTAGCTTGCTTCTTTGTACCGACAAAGAGGATCGATTTGCGTTTAGATACAGTATCTTTAACGACATCAACGGCGCTGCGGATCTGTTGGATTGTTTTTGCCAGGTCGATGATGTAAATCCCGTTGCGCTCCTCGAAAATGAAACGCTTCATCTTCGGGTTCCAACGGTGTCTTTGGTGTCCAAAATGGGCACCGCTTTCAAGTAAATCCTTAATGGTGACTTCTGTCTCTTTAGTAGCCAAGCCTTGTCCCTTTATGTTGACGACGGCATCCCCCCTTGTTGCAAATGCCCTTTCCTTTGAAAGGGTGGCGTGGGAAGATTTCGGTCTTGGGTTAAAATAAATTAGCGCCTGATCAGAATCGAACTGACACAAGTAGCTTGGAAGGCTACGGTTCTACCATTGAACTACAGGCGCATTTGGTTATACACAAACGAACTCAAAAGTTGGCTTGTGTATAAAGTCTGCTGAATAGACAACATACTTCAAAAAATCAGAAATAGTTTTACTCGAATCGGCTTTTTTTTCCAAGAGCATTTCTTAAATTCTTGCAAAATGGCTATACTGGAATTTCTTTAAGAGAGCTGCATGGACTACAACATCCCAGAGAAAGCCAACCGCGTTTTAAACATCATCATCCTGGGGCTTCTGCTTATCCTCATCCGGGTCTGGTACCTTGCCGTCATCCAGCATGACGAACATGTGGCCCTTTCCCGAAAGCCTCAGAGGCGCTCGATCATCGAGCATGTCGAAAGGGCGACCATCCGCGACCGGTTCAATATCCCCCTCGCTCTGAACAAGATGCAATACGCGGCGGCGGTCTGCTATGCCGATATCCGATCGATCCCGAGCGTCAGGTGGACAAAGGACGCCGATGGAAAGCCTAAAAAGGTCCAAGCCAGGTCCAATTACATCCATGAGCTCTCCCAGCTTCTAGCGCGGGAGCTCAATCTCAATGCCCAGCAGATCGAAGACACGATCCATGGCAAGGCCTCCCTTTTTCCCCACACTCCGTTCGTCCTAAAAGAAGATATTCCGGAAGACCTTTACTACCGGCTTAAGCTTCTTGAGTCCGATTGGGTAGGGATCCGCACCGAGAGGAAATCGAACCGTTACTATCCTCTTGGCAAAGTCGGCTCCGATATCATCGGCTACATGGGAGCGATCAGTTCAAATGAATATTTTAACATCGCCCAAGAGATCAAAATCCTCCAGTCCTATCTCCAAGCGCGCGAGTCGGGCGAGATGCCGATCCTCCCGAAAGGCTTCCATAATGCCCTAGAGGTGCGGGAGCGCCTGCGGCAGCTTCAAGAAAAAGCTTACACCATTAATGATCTCGTCGGCAAGGCGGGGATCGAAGCCTCTTTCGACGAGGAGCTGCGGGGCTATTTCGGGAAAAAAATCTATGAGATCGATACAAAGGGAAATTTTCTTAGGGAGCTTCCTGGAGGGAGAAAGGCCGTCTCCGGACAGAGGATTTTGCTGGCCATCTCTTCCGAGCTTCAAGAATACGCTGAACAGCTCCTTGCCCAGCATGAGCAGTTCCGTGAAGCTCCAGGGGCTTCTCCTTTGTCAACGCCATGGATCAAGGGGGGCGCAATCGTAGCCCTCGATCCTAATTCAGGAGAAGTCCTTGCGCTCGCCTCCTATCCCCGCTTTGACCCCAACGATTTCATCCCGTCTCCTCTTTCCGATCAGAAGGTCAAAAAGCAGTCGAATGTGCTGCGCTGGCTTGAAAACGAAGCTTATGTCGGAGAGATCTGGGATGGAAAACGTCCGATGGAAAGGGAGCGTTTTAATCTCGAAACGCAAAAGTTCTACGATGAGTCGCTGCCTCTGAACTGGAGCCGCTACCTCGGAGCCATCCTTCCCGAAAAAAGCGCTCTGCTCTCTTCGATGCAAAGGATCAGCGATATCGGAACAGCCTACAAAATCCAGCGGACGCTGGAACAGCTCCTGCCGTTCACACGGCAGGAAAGCATGAAGATCTTGATCGCTGCCCTCTATTCCGATGGGAAGCACAAGCCTTTCCGCCAGAAGGCCCCCACTGACGAGATTGAACTTGCCAAGCTCCATTTGCACCATGCAGATGCGGAAGTAGCTGCTGCAAAACGGTTCCTCGATGCCTATCTGCTTCCGATCAACTGCAACGACGACCAGCTCCTGCTCGTCGATTTGTGCCGGATCGTTGTCTATACTGAGAACTTTTCTCAAGAACTGATCGAAAAAACGGGCGGACATTCTGTTTCCCAATACAGGGAACTTTCTCAATCTGCCAACTTGGTCCTGAGTTTTCTCCAAGCGCAAGCGCAGCAGTGGTTCCATGCCATCGATTTTCAACAATGGAGAGAGGCCAATTTCAAAGAGTTCCTCAAACAAAAGCGCAAAGAGGAAAAGGAGAAGAAGCAATATGCACGGCCTTATACGGAATATCTAGAACAGCTGGAACGTTCGAGCTTCAAAGAGTTCTGGGAAAGGTACCGCTGGGCATTCCTAGACGTTTTTATCTTTGGTGAGAAAGCCTCTTCGCGCAATGCCGTTTCCGCGCTTGAACCTTATCTCTTACGGATCATTGCGCTCCGCACCACAGAGCCTCTCTACAGTCAGCATGCTGAAAAGCTCCAGGCTGCAACGCAGCCGCTTTCTCCTGAACTTTCTTTGAACTTCCTGCAAACAATGCGATCCTTTCAAGACCTCTCACGACCTTTGCATGGACGCTATAGGAACCTGCGCAATACCAAAGGCGTCCAACTTGAAAAACACCTTGCAGGAGCATTCTACCCACTGTCAGGATATGGATACGGACGCTCGCAAGCTTTCCGGCAATCGACACCCCTTGGTTCGGTCTTTAAGGTCGTCACCGGGTATCAAGCCCTGCTCGAAAAATACCAGCAGCTAGCCAAACAGAACCGTTCTTTGCACGATATCAATCCCCTCACATTAGTCGATAAAATCGAATGGACGGCAACTCCTGGAAGCAATAAACAAGTATTAGGTTATACCCTCGAGGGCACTCCGATCCAACGTTACTATAAAGGAGGACGGCTGCCGCGCAGCCACCCGAATATTGGAAAAGTCGATCTGATCGGAGCTCTGGAGCAATCGAGCAACATCTACTTTTCGATCCTGACAGTCGACCACATCGAAAATCCTTGGAACATGATCGAAGTCTCCCGTTTGTTTGGGTTTGGGGAAAGATCCGGCATCGAGCTTCCCGGAGAAATCGCCGGCACGCTGCCGGATGACCTCTCGCATAACCAGACAGGGCTTTATTCGTTTGCCATCGGACAGCATTCCCTTGTTGTGACTCCTTTGCAAACTGCAGTCATGCTGGCAGCAATCGGCAATAAAGGGCATGTCCTCGCTCCCAAGATCGTTCAGATCATCGCAGGCAACGAGCCTTGCTATGAGTACAGGGACCCTTTTGACGCCGCTGTTTTTCCCTATCAAGATTCGTTAAGCCTCGTCGGAATCGACTTTCCCTTATTTACCGCTACGCAATCTGAAAGAGGCCAGCCGCAAGTGTGGTATTCCTCGCCAGAGGTCAAACGGTCGCTTTTCATGCCTCCGGAAATACAGCATCCCCTCATCGAAGGGATGTATAAAGTTATCAATGGGCCTCGCGGAACCGCAAGGCCTAACATTATCCGTCTGCTGAACCAAAACCTGGCAATGAAAAAAAATTTTTACGATCTTAAGGAACAACTGATTGGAAAAACGGGAACAGCGGAAATTCTCTATAAGCACACGATTGATGCGGAATCAGAGGCGCAGATCAACAACCATATCTGGTTCGGAGGACTATCGCTATCTCCAAGCTCAACTTCTTCAAAAATCGCATCGATGAAACCAGAACTTGCGATCGCAGTTTATTTGCGCTTTAGCGAATCGGGCGGTAAAGAAGCGGCGCCGCTTGCTGCTGAGATCGTAAAAAAATGGAGGGAGATCTGCGCCAAGCACGGCGCGACAGCGCATGTCCTTCCTGAAACCGCAATTACGCCAACGCCTGCTCCATGATCGCTACGATCTCTTGGGCATACTCTAAAGTTGAGCGTTTCAAGCAAGGCTCTGCAACAAACGCCTTCTTTGGCTCGGCAGATAAAAACTGCTTCGCCTTGCTTTCCAGATCTGCAATGTGGAAAGGAAGGACATACTGGATATTTTCAGGACCGGAGTTAACTAAATAATCTCGGATGGCGCACCACTCGGAAGCTACGGACGGAACACCGTTCTTGATCGCTTCAAAAAAGACAAAACCCGGCAACTCGCAAAATGCGGGATGGATATATAACCGCGCATTTTCAAACACTCTTTGCATAAATGCTTTGGTCATGATCTTCCCATTCGGCATAGGGATAACTTTCACAGGACCGCTTTCAAAGGCCGGCAAATTTTGCGAAATGATCAGCGTGGGAGCTTTTCGGAAATGTACAGCTGTTTCAATGCATAATTTTTCATACCATCCTTGATGGCTTTCTACAGCGATCAAAACAAGCGGTATGTCCAGATCGCGCGTGGCAAGCAAGGTAGCCAATTGATTTTTTCTGGTTTCCATCCGCCCTACCTGCAAAAGATAGGGCCTGTTCTGTAATTCCAAGGCATCCCAAAAATTATCCAAAGGATCTTCTTTTTCCTCGATCCACTGCGCATGGGGAAGAGGAACAACTGCCGTCCTAACGAAAGGACAATCGCGCTTTATCGTCCGTTCTTCCATTTTTGAATTGGCAATGCAACATTGCGCATTCTTGAGGAGCTCGAAGATGAAATAGTACCCGCGAGGGAAAAAATCGCTAAAAAAGGAAATCGTTTCAGAACTTGCTCGAGCGTCTGGATCCAATTGGGAAGAGGCTATTTGCGCAGAAAGAGGATTTTGTGAAAAAAGCGCCGATTTGGCCCAAAACTGGAGCTTTGCTACTTCCTCATAGTAAACGGCATGAGGGTTTTCATATAATCGTTCAATCGAATAATCTGGTACGCCCTCAATGCACTTTTTGACGTAATTGGCTAATCCATTGCTCGGGAGATAATACTGGGTAATGTCTTCATGGAAACATAGAACGAAATAAGGGATCTTATTGTGGAGAAGCATCTCCATGATATCCCTTTGATAGATCATCAAATTGGTCAGCAGAACAACATCGGCCAGAAGGACATCGTAGCCAGTCGTGCCCATGATCACATGATGCCCCATCTGCTCCAAAGCATCTTTTAGACGAAGGAGCAGCTGGAGGTCTCCTCCCCACAATGAAGAGTTGGAGCGGCAGACCAGCCCTATGTGCATAGAGCTCCGCGAAGGGCCTCAACTTTAGCGGTCAGCTCCGGACTTCCTGCAATTAAATCCCTCATCGGCTGATCCTGTTCAAGCTGGGCCTCTATGAAATGGCCCATGCAGGAGCGGACCCATTCGAGATCTTTTGTTGGCGCTGCATTTCCTTTCATCTTTTCTTTAATCCATTTCGCGCCGTCAACTAAATCCACTGCAATATGATCGCTGAGGGACTCGACAAAGGGATGGACCCAGTTCTCCACTTCAACCCCCAAAAGGGAGGTCTGCGATTTGGAGTAATGGGAATCTTTTGGCGCCCATACGACAACAGGAATCCGATTGGCCTTGGCCCACATCATCTCGGCGCCAACGCCAAGCCCTCGGCGATGGCGTGCATCGACAAAGACAAAATCGCTGCTGAAGACCTGCAGCATGTCCCTTCCGAATACAGAGCGCTGATCAGACAGATCGTCGGTGCGGAAAGCGGGATTTAAAAAAGAGATTTGGAACTCTGGCAGGTTCTCCCTTAAACTTTGCATGTCCTCTTCAGTCCAATAGCTGCCGTTGTTCTTTTCATGCCCTTTCTGAATACTGCCGGCCAAATAGATCGCGATATGTTTTTTCATCCCTGACGAGCTCCACTAAAGTTGTTCTCCCGAAGCACAACATCAAAATAGGCGATCGTCTTCATCAGCCCTTCCTTTAACTGGGTCTTCGGGGACCAGTTCAGCTTCTCTTGCGCCAAACCGATGTCCGGTTTTCTTTGTTTCGGATCATCGCTCGGCAGCGGGCGGTGAACAAGCTCGGAGCCTGACCCTGTCAGCTCGAGGACAAGTTCTGCAAGCTCTGCGATCTTGAACTCGACCGGGTTGCCTAAGTTAACTGGCCCGGTGAACCCTTCTTCGCTTTCCATCAACCGCACTATCCCTTCCAGAAGATCGTCGACATAGCAGAAAGACCGGGTCTGCAACCCCTCTCCATAGATCGTGATCGGCTGGTTCAAAAGGGCCTGAACAATGAAATTGGATACGACGCGCCCATCGTTCGGATGCATCCTAGGACCGTAAGTGTTAAAAATGCGCGCCAGCTTAATCGTAGTCTTGTACTGGCGGTGGTAATCGAAAAAGAGGGTCTCTGCGCATCTCTTGCCTTCGTCGTAACAGGAGCGGAAACCGATCGGGTTGACATTGCCCCAATACGCCTCATTCTGAGGATGGACATGGGGATCGCCATACACCTCGCTCGTCGATGCCTGCAAGATCCTCCCTTTGAGGCGGGTGGCCAGATCGAGCATATTGATTGCGCCGTGGACATTCGTCTTCGTTGTTTTCACAGGATCGAACTGGTAATGGATCGGAGATGCTGGACACGCAAAGTTATAGATCTGGTCGACCTCGAC
>JAFEGF010000107.1 GCA_018240225.1 Verrucomicrobiota bacterium | reverse complement strand
AAAGCCCCTGATGAGAAGCCGGTCGCCCATTTCGATTGGCTTGTCCAGCAGCGGGACGTCCGCTTGATCGAAGAGATCGAGCTGGAGCCAGGCCAATATGAAGATTTATTTGATATTGCCGCAATGGTCTATAATGGAAAATTGCGGGAGGCCAGGGCTGCTTACAACCAGCTCCCTGAAAATTTAAAGAAAACTTTCCACCAGCATTTGAGAGAGCTGACAGCTGTCGCTTTTGAGGATGAGGTCGAGACCATTCAAGCGCTGCTCGCAACGGCCAATCAGCTGGTCAATAACCGCGAGCCCTACCCCACTTCAAGCCAGATCGACGAGATCTTCATGGGCCTGCGCAATGTGACTGCCGAAGAGGAAAAGAACCCTATCCGATTTGCTCTAAAGAGCCAATTGTAAACTAAGATGCCTGGAAAAATTGAAGATTTTGAGCTAGTTTGCTAGCTGCGCGAGCAGCCATGGCCTTGATTTCCGAGGACATACTACAAGGAGTAGGACTCGGAAAACAGGGTAGCAAAATGGCTCTAAAGGACGATTTTAACAGGCATCTTAGTTTACAATTGGCTCTAAAGCTTCCTTCATGATGTAGAAGCTGCCG
The DNA here is from genome assembly GCA_018240225.1 of Verrucomicrobiota bacterium. Lineage (GTDB taxonomy): Bacteria > Chlamydiota > Chlamydiia > Chlamydiales > Rhabdochlamydiaceae > Acherontichlamydia > Acherontichlamydia pituitae. The sequence goes on along the minus strand of JAFEGF010000107.1, from coordinate 7,521 downwards.
CAGACAATGAGGAGCTCTCCTGCTTGCTTAGCGAGCAGGAGGGCCTCTTCCATTGCATCTGCAATCTGAGGATGGCAGCTATACGCTGTGCATCCCTGCTGTTGCAAGCAATGGGCTAAATCTTCTAAAGATGCGGCGCGGGAAGTCGGCGCTTTGACCAGATGCAGATGGGTTGCCGCCGGGACCAGGTGCTTAAGGCAGGCGGCTGCATCCTTGTCTTTGCAAAAGCCGACGAGGAACCTTTTCTTTTGCTGGGGAAAGAACCGGTCCAGCGCCTGGACCAGATGGGCAAAGGCATCGGGATTATGGGCAACGTCGAAGATCACATTCCCATGCTGCTCAAACCGGCATCGGGGCCTTACCTTAAGTCCCGCTTCGATGCTTTCATCCTGCAGATGAAATCTGTCTTTAAGCTGCATCAGGGCGTTGCGCGCTATCGCACAGTTCTCATCGTCAAAAAAGGGGCTGGCGCATTCGGTTGCAATCAGTGGAGCTTTGAGCTGATCTGCACGCCCTTTGATCGAAAGGTTCCTCGCATTCGGTCCGATGACGCAAGGGACCGCGTGTTTGATAATTCCTGCTTTTTCCAATGCGATCGCCTCGAGGTTATTTCCTAAGAGATGCGCATGCTCAAGGCTGATCGATGTGATGACTGTCAGAATGGGATCGATGATATTGGTCGCGTCCAGCCTGCCTCCTAATCCAGTCTCAATGACGGCGATATCCACCTTTTGGCTGCGGAAGTAGAGAAAGGCAAGATGGGTCGCAAGCTCAAAAAATGTTGCCTGCAGGTTGATTGCCCGCTCGGCCAAGAACAGGGATTTAAGTCCTTCATTCAAGCTTTTTTCATCGATCGGTCCTGCATTGACGCGGATCCTTTCGTTAAAATGGATCAGATGAGGCGATGTGTAGAGGCCGACCTTGTATCCCTCTTTTTCCAAGGCTGCGGCAATTTTTAAGCTGACTGAACCTTTTCCATTGCTGCCGGCAACATGGATGCAAGGATAGGAGCGATGGGGAAAATCAAAAGCTTGCGCAAGAGCGTAGGAATAGCTTAAATCGCGCGGCGTGCTGCCAGGCGTTGTCCTAGAGCTTTGGTGCGATGGGGCTGCAAACAGTTGGTCGAGGTAGGGATTGTTCGTCACAGGCGTCGTTGAAAGATCTGATTGAAAGTTTCCTCATCGACCCACGAACACCCTAATGGGATGTAGCTTTTTGCTGCGCCGTGGAAATCGGAGCCTCCGCTGATAAGAAGCTGCCTTTCTTTGGCCATCTTGATCCAGCGTTTCTCTTGGTCGGCTAAAAATTTGGCATAGTGGCATTCGATCCCGTCGAAGGGCAGCTTAAGCAGCTCGCGGATCTTGTTCTGATGGTCCATGAGATGGGGATGGGCAAGAAAAGCTTTGCCTCCAGCTTTATGGATATGCTCGATCGTCTCTTCCGAGGAAATATTCTCGCCGCGCACAAAACATTGAGCATCATCGCCAATGTGAAGTTGGAAAGCTTGTTTGATGGTTGCGACATACCCTTTTTCGATCATGATCTGGGCAATATGGGGACGGCCCAGATTTGTTCCTTTTTGCATCAGCTCTTCTTCTGAGATCGGCATGCCGCGGGCTGCAAGTTTTTCAAGGATGGCGCGGTTCCTATCGATGCGCCGCTGCTTATGCCGCTGGCAGAGGGACAAGAGGTCGGGATGATCGAGGATGATATCGTAGCCGAGAATATGGACGCTCATCTCTTTGAAGACGGAAGAGAACTCCACGCCGGCTGCCAGAATGAGGCCGATCTCTTTTGCTTTAGGGATCGCAGAAGGGTAGGCATCGACATTGTCGTGATCGGTGATGCAAAGGGCGGACAAGCCGACCTCTTTGGCATGGACGACAAGCTCTTCGGGCGTGAAGCTCCCGTCGCTACAGGTGGTATGAGCGTGCAGATCAGCTCGAAACATCAGTTCTTATACCTGGTAAGGGATGCAACGGACCTCCATCTCGAGGTCCTGGCCTGTTTTCTCTTTGACAACTTTTTTCACATGCTCAGATAATTGCAAGACATCTTTGGCTTTGGCGCTGCCCTTGTTGACGATGAAGTTGGCATGCACTGTTGAGACTTCGGCGCCGCCGATCTTAGCCCCTTTCAATCCTGCTTGCTGGATCAGCGCTCCTGCGGACTGGGGAGAGGGGTTGCGGAAGATGCAGCCGGCCGATTTGTCGCTGTAGGGCTGGGTGCGTGTCCTGTACTCGACGATCGATAGTTGTTTCTTACGGGCTTCTTCCGATGGAAGGAGCAAAAATTTGGCTGCGACGATGGCTCCTTTCAGCCCTTGAAAGGAGGAGTGGCGGTAAGAAAAAGCGATCAGGTTTTTTGGAAGCACTTCGAGCGCGCCTTTCTCATTGACGTAGCTCACTTCCATCAAAGCCTCTTGGGTCTCGGCGCCGCTGGCGCCGGCATTCATGTAGACGGCTCCGCCAACGGTCCCAGGTATCCCCGATGCAAACTCGAGTCCAGACCAGCCTTTGCGGGCTGTCTGTGCCCCCAGCAGCGAAAAGCTGTAGCCGGCTCCTACGGAAACAACGGGCCATTCGAACTGGCAGAAGGCGATCTTGTTTAAGATCACAAGGCCATCGAAACCTCGGTCGTCGAAAAGGCAATTAGAGCCTTTTCCGATAACGATGTAGGGAATCTTCTGCTGGTAGCAATAAGATATGACGGCCTGCATCTGTTCGATCTTGGCAATCTCGATGAAAAATCGGGCTGGCCCTCCGATGCCGAACGTTGAATATTGATTCAGCGGTTTTTCAACTTCGAACCGGAATGGAGGAGTCATTTGACCTCTTTTTAGGTGTTATACCGAAACAACTTGAAAAATTGGTTTTTGGCTGCGTCGGACAGTCACTAAATTTAAACCCGCCTGCATCGCCCAACTTATTCAAGTTGAGCTGTTTCGGCGTCGGCATCGCTTGGTTAAAATTTAGGGCTGCGAAGACTCTTTAAAGGTCCAGTGGACCTTTGAAGAGCAAAGCAGGTAAAGCAGCCTTGGCCTGCGAACTGGGCCTTGTCAAATTCCCAATTTTTCAAGTTGTTTCGGTATATCAGTTTCACCTGCGGTAACTAGCTTACATTGCTCTTGATAGAGGGCGTCGATAATCGCATTGACAAATGTTGCCGCTTCAGGGGTAGCGAACTTGCGGGTGAGCCGAATGGCCTCTGCAATGGCCACCTTAGCTGGAATCTGCTCAGAATGCAGAAGCTCGAAAATCCCAAGGCGCAAGATGTTGCGCTCGATCCGGGGAATCCTTTCAAAATCATAGGACTTTGAGTATTGGGTAATGACCGAGTCGATCTCCCCTTTTTTGGCTTGGACAGCATCTTTGGCATCGATCGCCTGGCGCATCACTTTTTTGGAAACGCAAAGCTCTTTCATCAGAAGAGGAACCATTTCCTCGTCCGTCGATCCGCCAAAATCAGTGCTGTAGAGGAGGAGAAAGATAATCTCCCGAAGCTTTTGCGGTGAAATTGTCATAACCTTTGCCTAATACTCGACTATGTCATTGCCTATTGTTAACCCAAAAACTAACGACAGGCTCTAAAGCCCAAGAGAATATCAAAAGCCTTTGTTTCCCTCTAGCTCAAAACACGCACTTAATTAAAAATTAAACTCTACATTTGAGAGCGGAGCATCCAGGTGAACTTTTCGTGGGCCCCAAGCCGCCTTCCGATCATGTCGACCGTCGCAAAGTCCTTCTCATTATCAGCTATTTCCGCAACCTTTCTAGCATGGCAGATCAAGCTTTCATGGGCCTCGATCAGGCTTAAAAGCATTTCTTTAATGCTTAAGACCCTCTCCTCTTCTTTGACTCCAGTCATTTTTTTAAGGGCGCCGAAGGAGGCTTCGACAAAATAGCCAAGGGTCCTGATCCTTTCAGCAATCTCATCGATCGCCTCTGCCATCTCCTCATACTGCTTCTCAAAGAGCAGATGGAGGGAGTAAAACTCGGGGCCGGCCAGGTTCCAATGAAAATTCTGCGTTTTTAAGTAAACAGCGTAAGTATCGGCATGCATCCGAGCAAGCCCTAAGCTGATCTCCTGTCGGTTTTTTTCCGATATGCCAATATGCAAGTCCATTGATTTTCTCCTTAAAGTCGAGCTTAAGAGACTGTTAACGAATTTAGTTTCTGTCGATTTTTTGGACTTTTTCAAGAAATTTTCTCAAAAAAGCGACGAAACCTAAATCCGTTAACAGCCTCTAAAACCCCGGGCAAAAGTTTGCTTTTGCCCGGCCATGTGTACAAATTGTATTGAAAAATGCTCTCCCTTCTTGTTATACCGATCTTTAGTGCATGGTCAAGACTTAACTTAAGTTATAAGGAGGGAATTGCAAGATTCCAATTTGAAGAAGGAGTTTTGCAACATCCTCAAAGGTGATTTTTCGTGCTGGGGATCTTTCTCGATTCAGAAACGAACGGTTTGAATGCGATGAAACATCGGATCATCGAGATCGCGTTTAAAATTATCGATGTGCGCACCGGAGAGTTGAAAGATCAGTTTCAATCCCATATTTCAGCTTCCTTCGAAGAATGGGAAAAAAGCGATCCTGCAAGCCTTCAGGTCAATGGGTTTACATGGCCGGAAGTAAGCCAGGCCGCCTCCCCTAAGTCTGTCGGAGAAAGCATCATCAAGTTGTTCAACAAGCACGATATCAAGCGAGGAGAGGCTGTCTTCATCTGTCAAAACCCCTCGTTCGATCGGATCTTCTTTTCCCAGCTCATCGATGTCGACACGCAAGAAAAGCTCCTGTGGCCATACCATTGGCTAGACCTAGCTTCGATGTACTGGGCCAAGGCGATCCACAAAACACAGCTCGGCGAAGGAAAATATCCTTGGGAAACGGGCTGTTCAAAGGACAAGATCGCAACAGCCTTATCTCTTCCCAAAGAAGAAAAGCCCCACCGTGCTATGAACGGTGTAAACCATCTCCTCCTCTGCTACGAATCTGTCGTCGCCTTTCCAGACAAGAAATCTTAAGCAGCTCTTCCATTTAGATTGCAGGAATTCCCCTTGGGGCAATTTTGTAAAGAGAGTTGAAATGACGCAGAGTTTCACCAATCCCTTTTTTTAAATTGAAGCGATTTTATCGATCTGCTTTGATGCGGTTGAAGCGAACTCTATGAGCCTATCCGCAATGTAGGGAGAAAGGGATTCCCCAATTTTTTTCTCTACATTGCGGATAGGCTCATCGCCTGCCACGGAACAGCATGAGAAAAGAATTCATCAAAATATGGAATAAAGCCAGGACGTTGAAGATCGATATCCTGACTTTCTTTCTTTCCCTAATTTGTATTTCTTTCCTTGCTGTCATTACATCGACAAGGTCAAAAAACTATAAGACGATCTTAGAGTTTTCCAAAGAGGTTGCCGAACAAAGCTCTGCAATTGTGAGCCAGAAATTTCAGGATATTGCCTTAGCTTCGGAAAGGGTAGCTAAGATCGCTGCCGGTTTTTTTCCTGAACTCGTTCCATTTACCCTTCAGAACGAGCCGATGATCACCTACTTGTCAAACGTGATCAAGTACAACAAGAACTTTTCAAATTATTATATCGGACTGAGCAATGGCGGGTTCATCGGTGTCATGTCGCTGGAGTTTGCCGATCAGAAAACTTACATTAGCGATCCGTTAAAACCTCTGCCAAAGAATGCAAGGTTCATTCTCCGTTATGTTGATTGGTCTGTCAATCCTCCGACCGACACCTGGTACTATCAGGACGAAGAATTCAAGACGATCAGCCAAGAAGAGGTCAAAAACTTGAACTATGACTCCCGCAAACGCCCTTGGTACATCGGGGCTGTAGAAGCAGGCTCTCTGTACTGGACAGGATTTTATCCTTTTCTTCCCAATGTCGGCAAAGGGATCTCCATTGGAAATCCAATTTTTGCCCCGGCTGCAACACAAGGCAATCCTTCCGGCGTTAATAAAAAAGATCTGATCGGTGTGATCGGAATCGACCTGACGATGATCTTTTTGGACGAATTTGTCAAAAACCAGCAGATCGGAATTCATGGCAAAGTGTTCATTCTTAACAATAAAGGAAAAATTATTGTTCCGACTACTGCTGATGTAGACGTCAGTTCAACTGTCGATGCCAGTCTTGTCGGCATGCTGTTTCAACAGTACTCCAACAACCCAGTCAAACCTGATATTATTGCAGATTATCGAGGAGTTGAGTACTTAAGCTACACATCTAAGCTCCCCGAAGTATTCAGTGGCAACTGGTACATCATGGCCGTCGCTCCTTCCGATGATTTCTTTTCAGGACTGATCAGCGCCCAGCACCGCGTCTTCCTGTTGATTGGCGGAATACTCATTCTATCTGCCCTTATTGTGATCTATTTTGCTAAAAAAGTCTCCTCCCCGATCAAGAAGCTTGCCAGCGAGGTCGATAAGATCCGCCAACTGGAACTGGAAAGCGAGACCAGAATCTCCTCTCAGATCGATGAAATCCAACAGATCGATACGGCGATTGCATCGATGCGGCGTGTGATCCGCTCGTTTTGCAAATACGTCCCTAAAGAGATCGTCAAAGACCTCATCGACAATAATGAGGAAATTGCCCTTGGCGGCAAAAAAAAAGAGGTGACGATCTTCGTTTCCGATATCAACAATTTTACGACCATTGCAGAAGCATTGCCTATCGATCATCTAACGGCCCTTTTAGGAGAATATTTTGATGCGCTGTCAAAAATTATCCTCGAATCGCACGGAACAATCGATAAGTTCATCGGCGATGGGATCATGGCATTTTGGGGTGCGCCGATCGAATTCGAGGATCATGCGGAAAGGGCCTGCATTACCGCGCTCCGCTGCCACGCCCTTACAGACTCCTTGAATCAAAAGAGATCTGCCTTGCAACAGCCTGTGTTCTTTACCCGCTTTGGAATCCATACCGGGACAGTAATCGTCGGCAACATTGGAACGGAAGAACGGATGAACTATACAGCCATCGGAAATGCGGTCAACATATCGAACCGCCTCCAAGCAGAAAGCAAGCACTATCAGGTTGCAGTCATTATCAGCCAAGAAACGCGTGAAATCCTCGGGGACAATTTTGTTGTCCGGCCTCTGGACCTCATCGTCCTAAAGGAAAAAAAAGAGAAGGTCCTGATATATGAGCTTGCAGGCGTTATCAACGGGGCCCATGAAATTCAAGCAAGCAAAGAAAAAAGGGAGCTTTGCCGCAACTTTACCACAGCTTTTGAAGCGATGCAGTCAGGAAATCTCGAAGGGGCTTATACCCTATTCTCTGAAATCGCCAAGAACCACCCTGACGATTATCCCACCCAGGTCCATCTAAAACGGATCAAGGAGGGAAAATGAAAATCCTTTTTCGCAGGCCATGGTCTTTTAAAGTCTATATCCTCACCCTTTTTCTCATGCTGACTGTGATTTCATTTAGCTGCATGGGAATCATTAACTTTTCCAAACAATATTCTTCCGACCTCTCCTTTTCAAAAGGGATCGCAAG
>JAFEGF010000106.1 GCA_018240225.1 Verrucomicrobiota bacterium | reverse complement strand
ATTCCGATGCCATGGCAAAGCCCACTTTCATTGAAAGCATCATCAAAGAGTTCGAGAAGGATCCTAACATTATCTTGCATATCGACCAGTTCCGAAACAGCAGAAAGGACATGTACCCCTTCAATTATCCTTCTTTTGAAGACATCATTGGCGAAGGCTGCATCAATTGGGCGGATGGGGTCACAACAGGAATTGCAGCCACCTCCGATGTCCTCCATCGTCGCAACTACGGGGCCTGTTTTTGCTGCAAAAGGAAAGACTACATTGCTATTGGAGGCGCTGACGAGCACATTGACTACGTCGGCCATATCTGCGGCCCTTATGAACTGACTTTCCGACTGAGCAATTTAGGAAGAAAAGAGCTCTGGCATCGCAAAGAATTTTTGTACCACACTTGGCATCCTGGAAGCGATGGGATCAATAATTACCTAGGGCCGCATGATGGCCGTAATGTATCTTCAACTGCATTAGATCATGTTGCAACTGGAAGAACATTTCCACACGTCACTAACTTTCTTATTAAAGATCTACAAAATGGAAAATTGGTTTCTATTAATGACGTATGCAAACATGGGATTGCTAAAGACAATTTATTCATTACAAGCTTAAATTTTCTTAACAACAAAGAATCCGTTGAAGATATTGCCAAAAAAACCTATCGAGACACTGCTAAAGAGATTCATTTGTTTTATGATCAGATAAGTAAACCTGCTGCATCTGAATCCAAAAAATTAGGTCCTCAAAAAAACACTTTTATAACAAGACCCAACATCTTTTCATTGCTAATAATGAAGTTATCACTTTTTCTTTATTGCTTAAAGACCAGCAATAAATCCATCCACACCACACCCTCTTCAAAATCCCAGAATAAACTTCTTTCTGCTTTATTTCGACTTTTCTTTAAAGCTTTAAAAACGTTGTTTTGTAATCCAAAAAGTTTTGCAGCGAAGTGGAATCACTTGATAGCTCGATATAAGTATCAGCAAAGCTTATTAACAAAATTTCCAACTTACTTTGAAATATTTCAAGAAAGTTCAAACAATCCTCGAAAAACGATTATCTTTGCTGGCAATGATCTTCAGGTAGAATTTTTACAAGGACTAATTGCTACAATTGAACTGGGAGAAAAATCAGATGGCACAAATACTTTATCTTCACTGATCCAAGTCAAACCTTTGAGCATATATAAAAAAGATCAAGAAGACATAAACAATGTCAAATACTATTTCACAAAATGTGCTTTTAATCAATTACACAACAAAAACACAATTTCACACCCTTACTGAAAATTAGGTTTAAGGAGTTAATCATGTCAACCAACTCGTTAGATATTTTGTTCATTAATCCAGGCTCGTTAAAAGCAGTCTATCAAGAGCTCGGAAATGAGTTTTCGGCGATTGAGACTCCTTCCCTGACAGCTCTTTTTGCAACCTACGTTAGAAAAAAAGGAGCGAGCACGGCGATCATCGATTCCGCAGCGCTTAACCTCGACCCTGCGCAGACTGCCGCCTATGTCGAAAACACCTATTCTCCCAAGCTCATTGTCGTTGTTGTTTACGGCTTCCAGCCTTCCGCCTCAACCCAAAACATGACAGTGGCAGGAGCAATTTGCAACGAGATCAAAAAAAGAATGCCGAACGCGAAGATCCTCATAACCGGGACCCATCCAGCCGCCCTTCCAAAAAGAACGATCGATGAAGAGCAAGTGGATTTCGTATGCAGCCAGGAAGGCCCTCAAACAATCTGGGGCGTTTTCGAAACGCTCAATAACAAAGGGACCGACTTCAGCCAAGTCCCCAGCCTGTTTTACCGTGAAAATGGAGAAGTCCGATCTACACCTAAAGGCCCTCTGCTTGAAAACTTAAGCGAAGTGATGCCTGGCGCTGCATGGGACCTGCTTCCCATGGACAAATACCGCGCCCACAACTGGCACTGCTTCGACAGAAAGCTACAAAGGCAGCCCTATGCATCCATCCATACTTCTCTTGGATGCCCCTACCGCTGCACATTTTGCTGTATCAATGCTCCTTTTGGCAAATCTTCCTACCGCTTATGGGATCCTCAAGCAGTCATCGAAGAAATCGATATCCTCGTCAACAAGTATGGCGTCAGGAACATCAAGTTTGTCGATGAAATGTTCGTCCTTACCCCCAAACATGTGAACGGGATCTGCGATCTTTTGATCGAGAGAAATTACGATCTGAACATTTGGGCTTATGCTCGCGTCGATACAGTCCGCGATGAGTTTCTAGAAAAACTTTATAAAGCGGGCATCCGCTGGCTTGCGCTCGGCATCGAGTCTGGAAGCAAGCACGTTCGAGACGGTGTAGAAAAAGGAAGGTTCGGTACGGAAGATATCTTACGCGTTGTTCAGAAGATCCAAGCCGCCGGCATCAATGTGATCGGCAACTACATCTTCGGCTTGCCAGACGATACCTTTGAATCGATGCAGGAAACTTTAGATTTAGCTTTAGAGGCCAACTGCGAGTTCGCCAACTTCTACTGCGCCATGGCCTATCCCGGCTCCAAGCTGTACCAAATGGCATTAGAAAAAGGATGGGAACTGCCTGATACTTGGATCGGATTCTCCCAGCATGCCTACGAAACCAAGCCTCTGCGCACAGAACAATTGACTGCAGCTGAAGTGCTTGAATTCCGGGACAAAGCATTCCACCAATACTTCACCTCTCCAAAGTACTTAAGCTTAGTGGAGAAAAAATTTGGAATAGAAGTTGTCGACCACCTTAAGGAAATGACGAAAATTACACTTCGCCGCAAGATTGTCGAAGAAGCTCGATCCCTTGCTGAAGTTTAATCCAGAGTTTGCAAGATCGGGGACGCCTTGTCCCCGAAACTAGCTTGCAACCCTACCCAATTTAATAAAAACGGTTACTAGCTGGAGGTTTTGATGATCATCTCTCGAACTCCCTTTCGCGTTTCGTTCTTTGGCGGAGGAACAGACTACCCCACCTGGTTAGCAGAGCATGGCGGAGCTGTTCTCGGCACATCTATCAATCATTACTGTTATTTAAGCTGTCGTCACCTCCCCCCTTTTTTCGAACACAAATACCGGATCGCCTATTCCAAAACAGAAAATGTGAAATCAATTGCTGAAATCGAACACCCTGTCGTCAGAGCCGTTCTTGAGTATCTTGGCTTTCATGAGCTTGGAATGGAAATTCACCATGATGCCGATCTTCCTGCACGATCGGGCATCGGTTCAAGTTCCACATTCACCGTCGGACTTCTCAATGCCCTGATCGCCTTCAAACATGCCCGACTTCCCACCCAAGAACTGGCAAAGCTTGCGATTTACATCGAGCAGGAAATGCTGAATGAAGCTGTCGGATCCCAAGATCAGATACTAGCCGCACATGGGGGCTTTAACCGAGTCGATTTTTATCGGGATGGAAAATTCACGATTTCTCCCGTTATTGCAGACCCTCGTAAAATTGAGTCGCTGCAAAAGCATTGTATGCTCTTCTTTACCGGATTTTCCCGATTCGCTTCGGAAATTGCCCAGTCTCAGATAAAAAACATGAAGGCCAACACTACAACTCTGCATCTCATGCGCGCCATGGTCGATGATGCGATGGAGATTTTAGAAAATCCCCAACGGGACATCCGAGAATTTGGAGAGCTGTTGCACCAAGCATGGGAGTGCAAGCGCACCCTTTCCGATAAGGTCTCCACTGATGCGATCGACGAGATTTACCAAAAGGGCAGGGAAGCTGGAGCCATCGGCGGCAAGCTGCTAGGAGCCGGCGGCGGCGGATTCATCCTTCTCTTTGCATCGCCCGAAGACCAAGAAAAGATTAAAGCAGCGCTGTCCAACCTGATCTATATCCCATTTGCCTTTGAAAATCAGGGAAGCCGGGTCATCTTTCATGAAAATACAGGGTCGCCAGAAAAGAAAGATTTGCACTCCCTTCCTCAATCCATTTATGGAGTTAAGAAACTTCATGTTTAGCAAGTCTTATTTTTCAATCTTTCTATACTTAATTTTAGCTATTGCGCCTTCTCTCTTTAGCGATACGCCATTCACCCTATCGGACAATAGAAATCTCACCGAATCGGAAATAGCCAGCTGCAGACCTATCATCGAGAAAATTCAACTTCTTATTCAAAGTCGAAATCCTAATCACGGAACAGGCGACAATTTTTGGACACCTGAAGAAGAAAATTCTGAATATATTAGAGCTTTTAAATTAATTTCAAGCAACGAGAACTCACAAATTCTTAAGAACCTTATTTTATTTTGCCGATTTTTTACAAGATTTGACCTCGTTTATCAAAAGTATAGCCCTTATCACACTCCATTTTTCATGGGAAAAGACAAATTTGATCCTATCCATTATGAAAGAGAAATTAATGAACTTTCGTCCAACTCAATATGTAGCGGATGGGCATTTCATTATAGCAACTACCAAAACCAGCTAATTTCTTTTAAAGTTCCAAACGAATATATCTATCAGCCCCCCTTGTTTTTAGGACAGTTAGGAGTGAAAACATTCCTACTTCCTCTTTTCAAAGAGGTTTTCTACAATTATAATGTATTTGCTTACCAAGAGCGTATTTCCATCATGTATGCATTTGGTTTGTTTGATAAACTAAAGAACATCAGTAAAACCAGGCCCGTAAGAATTTTAGAGATCGGTGCTGGATATGGAGCTTTAGCGCAATTTATCAAAACAATCTTGCCTAGCGCAAAATATACGATAGTTGATATTCCAGAATCTTTGATTTATTCAGCACTTTACTTAAACCTTACTCATCCAAACTATCATCATGCTTTTGCAAATTTGGATGATCTGGAAACAGTCAAGTCTTCTGATTTTATTTATGTATCCAATATTGACGCAGATACGATCACAGATTCATTTGACTTAGTGATCAATACCCTTTCAATGAGTGAAATGAATAGTGAAGTGATCAATTGGTATATCTCTTTAATCCGCAATCGTTGGATACGAGATGGTGGCGTATTCTTTGAAGAAAACCAAGATAATACCCACTTGGGAATGCAAAATGCTCAAGATATCATTAAAAATAAACTAATTAAGATCCAATCACATCAGGGGTTTCCTCTTTTGCAAGGACATGCAAATGTATGGATTGCTCCGATCAATTAACTCCACTTATGCTATGAAAAAAAAGCTATTAATTTTGGGATCCACAGGACTCATAGGCTCTGCATGCAAAAGGCATTTTCTTAATGAAGGATCTTTCGATTTGCTTCTCCCTTCACGAAAAGAAGTCGATCTTTTAAATGCTGAGCAAGTCAATCGTTACTTTGAAGCAAACAAGCCCAACTATGTCATCCTTGCAGCAGGTCTTGTCGGAGGGATCCAATACAATGCGGCCTTCCCCGCAGACTTCATCGTTAAAAACCTGACCATGCAGCTCAACGCCTTTGCAGCTGCGAATGCGGCCGAAGTAAAAAAACTGATCTTTTTTGCCTCCTCCTGCATGTATCCGAAAGTCTGCGAACAGCCGATGAGAGAAGAATTTCTATTGACCGGACCTCTCGAGCAGACAAGCGCCTCCTACGCAGTGGCCAAAATTGCCGGCATTCAAATGGCAAAAGCCTACAACCAGCAATATCAAACGGAACGCTTTATTGGGCTCATTCCTAATAGCGTCTATGGTCCCAACGATAACTTTTCACCAGAAAAAGGGCATGTCCTGTCTGTTCTTTTAGCGCGCTTTCATCAAGCTAAACTTGAAAATAGACCGTCGATCGACTTATGGGGCACCGGCGAGCCACGGCGGGAATTCCTCTACGCTGACGACCTTGCAGCTGCAATTGGTTTTTTACTTTATCAGTCCAATATTCCTTTACCACTAAATATCGGCGTTGGATACGATATATCCATCAAAGAGCTTGCCGAGCGTTTGGCTGAAGTTGTGGGCTATAAGGGAGAACTGAATTGGGACGCGACCAAACCCAACGGCACGCTCAAAAAACTGCTCGACAATCAAAAAATCAACCAGATGGGATGGAAGCCCTTGATCCGCTTTGAAGAAGGAATTGCGATAACTTATCAGTGGTATCTTAAAGAACAGGCTTCATCGAATATAGAACTACAAACCGCGAAATAAACTAGAGAGACAGAAATGGCAATCCAATTAATTCGGACTTTCAAAGTCAACTTTCTAAACATTTTAAAAAGTTGCTTAGGCCTATTTCTAGTTCTATCCTTTAGCCCTCTTCATACAATGGATCTTAGACACATTCAACTTTCTCCTTATCAGATCTCTCAGATGCATCGATTTATCATTCAAAGGAAAATGGCATATCAGCCTTTTATCTTCACTAATAACCTGGAAGTTGGGGAAGGATATAATTTCATCAATGGCAGAGATTTTTTGGGAAATATCTACTGGCCGGATAATCCAAGTCCAGAAATTTATGATCTCTTAGTTCAAGACCTAGCTTCATTTCGAGAACACAATCAGCATTTAAGAACCATCTATGAGTATTTTCTTGATACTTTTGTTGAAAGTTTAGGAGGAAATATCCAATCTTTAGATTTTGCTGAAATAGGTTGCAATACCGGCTATTTTCTTCATGGTCTTGCGCTTAGAGGCGCAAAACGATGCATCGGCTATGATTTCACTGAAAATACAGAAGTATTTAACTGGTTCAATCAAGTTCTTGGGATACATAACGAATTTTATTTTGCTGAATGGGATTCAAGAACTCATACATTAAATTATGCAGATATGCCAGAAGTCGATGTCGCAATCAGTATCAACGTTACTTGCCATTTAGCTGATCCTGTTTATCACATCGCGTTTTTATGCGATCATGCAAAAAAGGCTGTTTTTCTATGCTGCCCTGTCAATTTTGAAGATGAAACGGGTCTTTCGATCTCCTATGGATATCCAAGCCGTTATCCTAATTCTCTAGACTTTCCTCTTTGCTTTGACAATACGATTAAAATGTCCAAACCTCTTATTCGATTGGCTTTTGAAAAAGCTGGTTTTGAGGAAATTTATGAAATCGAACCTCCATCAAATATTCCATCTGAATGGAAAAGTTGGTACAATGCAGGAAAATTATTTCTAGCTTTTCGAACCAAGCAAACTAAAACAGCTCTTAATGAAACTAATCGTAACCGTAACCGACAAGTTCCAGCAGATGCAGCTGCAATACTGAATGCAAAACCTAAATGGAATTGGAAAGGATTCAAATGAAAATCGTAAATTATCCGTATAAAGGAAAAGGTAAAGCCGGCTACTTAGAGAAGATGGACCAATACGATCCTCGCTTTCTCATGCAGCTTTACCACGATGTCTTTCGCATTAGGCTGATCGAAGAAGTAATTGCAGATAGATACTCCCAGGATGAGATGAAATCTCCTATCCACCTTGCCATCGGGCAAGAAGCTGTTTCCGTTGGAACGTGCGCAGCTTTAAAAAAGAGCGATTCGGTTTTTTGCGGACACCGCACCCACGGCGTTTACTTCGGCAAAGGGGGCGACCTTAAAGCCATGCTAGCCGAACTCCATTGCCGGATCGACGGCTGCTGCGCTTCTCGAGGCGGCTCGATGCACTTGATCGACAAGAGCGTTGGGATGGACGGATCGTCTGCGATCGTTGCAGGGATAATCCCCATTGCAACGGGAGCTGCGCTTGCAGCTCAGATGGCAAACATAGACCGCGTTACAGCCGTCTACATCGGCGATGCCGCTGTTGAAGAGGGCGCTTGCTGGGAAAGTTTGAACTTTGCCAAGTTGAAAAACCTTCCGATCATCTACGTTTGCGAAAACAACTACTACTCCGTTTGCTCGCCGTTGGAATTCCGACAGCATCCCGATGTGCCTATTTTCCAAAAAGCTAAAGGCTTCGGCCTTGAGAGCCATTCGATCGATGGGAACAATATCCTCGATGTCTTTGAGACCATGCGCAATGCTGTCGCATCGGTGAGAGCGGGCAAAGGGCCTGTCTTCATCGAAGCGCATACCTATCGCTACCGAGGACACCACGGACCAAAAGAGGACAGCGATCCTGGCTACAGGACCCATGATGAGTTCCTCGAATGGAAACAAGTCGATCCGCTGCATCTTTTCGAAGCAGCATTGATGGAAAAAGGGATCTTAAGCGTTGCTCAAAAAGAGCAGATGGCCGAAAAGATCAACT
>JAFEGF010000105.1 GCA_018240225.1 Verrucomicrobiota bacterium | reverse complement strand
TAAATAGCCAATTACAAAATTCAGGGACGGGGGTGGAAGTTGGAGAAGGCTTGGGTAAGGTGGTGCTGGCTGATGTGGGTGTAGCGATCGGTCGTTGCAACGCTCGCATGTCCAAGCATCTCTTGGATCACTCGAAGGTCTGCCCCGTTTTCCAAAAGATGGGTCGCAAACGAGTGGCGCAGCGTATGGGGTGAAAGTGGTTTTCCGATCCCCGCCTTTTTCCCGTAAAACTTGATCCGCTGCCAAATAAGCGTTCTGTCGATCCGCTTTCCCTTTGATGTCACAAATAAAGGCGCCTCTTTTTGATCGGGCTGCGCGTCGCGGAAATGGATCAAGTAGTGGTCGACAGCATCAATTGCGGGCTGAGCGATCGGGACGATCCTTTCCTTGCCCCCTTTTCCTTTGACACGCACCGTGTTCTCGCTGATATCGAACAGATTAAGGCCGCACACTTCCGATACCCGAAGCCCCGATGCGTAGATCACTTCGAAAACCGCCCTGTCGCGCGCTCCCATCGGATCTGTAGGATCGGGAGATTTGAGCAGCGCGTCGACTTCATCATAAGTCAGGACTTCCGGGATCAGCTGCCACAGTTTAGGAGAGTCCAGGTTTGCTGTCGGGTCCGTTGCAATCAGCTTTTCCCGCTTTAAAAAGCGGAAAAAGACCTTCACCGCGACAAGAGACCTGCAGACGGAGCTGCTCGCATATTGCCCACTTTTGAGCTGCGCTAAAAAAGCGATCACGTCCCCTTCGCCAACTTCCTCAAGCGCTAGCTTGCCACGGCCTTTCAAAAGCTTGAAGAACATCTCCAGATCGCGGCGATACGCAGCAACTGTATTCGTAGAGAGCCCCTTTTCAGAGGCGATGTAGGACAAAAAATCAGCTAAAGCAAGGTCCATCGGGTAGAACTCCTAGTAGGATAGTTCTACCCAATCGGTTATCTTAACATCAAGACATCTCTAAAGAGCTCTGGATGCGCTGTCGTGAAATTGCGGAAGTTTTGCGGCGTCAGCCTCTTGGCATCAAACTGCAGCTTCACCGCTTCGCTCATCTCTTTCCAATGGCACATTCTGCGCAATCGCGCCCATAGTCCTCGGAAGATGGCGGTGCCAAACGTCGTAATCCCCTTCTTGGGCGAATCCTCCTCGCCGAGGATCGACGGCATCACATGGCGGCTTTCTGCCGTTTGATAGCAGTATCCTACAAAATAAGAGCAGAAGAAGCTTTTGAGGTCGATGAAATCGACCGGTCTTTCTCCATTATGGTCATCGATGTACTGCTTCAAATAGCGGTACCTGGCAAACGGACCAAATGACGCAGAGTGCCACAGGGAACGCAAAGCGTGGACCTTCGTGTATTGGAACTCGGTCGCATCGCCAGGGCCGCCATTGTAGGCCGACACGGGCTGGGCGACCGACTCGGCGATCTCAGCTGCTTCCCTCGCTATTTCTTCATCGTGAAAACGGCAGACCAAAAACCGTGTTTTCTGTGTAGGGTCCAGTCCAAAACGGGGATCGTCCATCGGCAAGATCCTCACTTCGCATCCGTCCAAATGGGGAGAGGCTTCCGCGATCCGCCCATTTCCAAGGTAGATGGCAGCATGGCTGAACTTGCACCCTTCCCGCTCTTTAGGCGCTCCCATGAACGGATAAGCGATCGTCTGCCCAAGCACAACGGGATTAAAATCCTCTTCGTGGACCTTTTTGAAGAGGATGTCTCCGACTTTCAATTTGCGCGTGACTTGCTCTGAGCCGTAGTCGAGCACTTCCAAATGGCGGACCTTTAAAGACTCCAACCGCTCCTGAACAGCCGCTTTGACCCCAGGGCAATCAGCTCCTCTTAAACGGACCAGCATCTCATTTGTCCTAAAGCTTTGAAACAGCCCTTCCACCTTTTCCCAGGTGATCGGCTCTCCGATGACAGGATGGAGATATTCGAGGACAAGCTGCTGCACCTGTTTTGTCTGCGCAGCAAATTGGGATGCCGCCGGGCGGCCGATATCGGGCTTTAAGAGTTCTTCTGCCAGCTTTGTCACATCGACATAAGAGCAATTGCCATTGCGGTCTTCGATGGCTATCGCACAATCAAAAAAATTAAGGATCCTTCCCCAGATCGAACCGAGCAGTCCCGCATAAATCGGAAGCCGGTCTTGTAAAGGAAGAGTGGAACGGGGCGCTTCGGTAGTCGGCGCTCTTAAGTAGTCTGGAACATGGTGGACCAGCCCGGATGACACCGGTTCCGGTCGAGGCCTTAAATAGTAGTCTGTCGCCTCTCTGGACAGTGAAAATGTTTGCGTTGCCATATTTGGTACCTTAGAGACGTTCTCTGAATTATTGGTTAACAATTCCCATTTTCTAAATTGCGCAGCCTCCAGTAGCAGACCAAATTAATGGTCAGCCAGACAAGTCCGAACACTGCTGCGCAAGCGATGGCGATCGGATTCATTGAAAAACAGACGGCAGCTGAAGCCGCTGCAAAGCCAACGACAGAAGAGATAAGCAAGCATAATTTGTCATATCTTCCAGGCTGGCTCTGCTGGAAATCTTTGACCAAGTAATACAGGTCGAGTCCAAATAGCCCTGCTGTGACGATCACACTTATTATCGCTGCAGCAAGCAGCGGAGCCGCCCCGGTGCAAGTGAGCCCGATGACCATCGCTGAAATGCCAAGGATGCTAATTGTAATTCCTAAAGCGTTGAAAAACATGTTCTTGCGGCACTGAGACAAGACAGCCTCGACGACCTCTGCAGCAGCGCTAGGTTCCGCATTTTTAATCTTGCTTACACAATCGCCGCTTGTCACGCGTGTCAGTTCTTCCTCTTTTTTCTTGGACAGCTTTCCGATCTTGCTTGCGATCTTCGCCTCTATTTTCTCATTTGAAAAATCCTGATAGCGCGGATTTGCTTCCACCTCAGCCCGTATTGCAGCCTTCTCTTCATCGCTCACGCGCAATTTGCCTTGTAAAAACGCGAGCGCAGCGCCATTTTTCTCTTCCGGTGATAATGCAGGATTGTTCAGGACCTCGCCCAGTTCCTGATCAAATCCTCTTTGCAGATGGATTTTGATCGAATTGATCACTAAATAGATCAGGCCGATCGTGCTGAACAAAGCTCCGGAAACGTTCGAAAAAACGCTTGCAACAGCAGTAATTACCGTCGATGTCGTAGCAAGGGCTGTCAACGTTAAAGCTCTTGCCGGCAAGGACAAAGCCGAAGCCGTCGACGTCACTGTCCCGCGCAACGCTTTTAACCCCCCTAAGGCGCGCCCCCACACATCGCCGATCTTCTTGGACAACCGCTCTTCTTGATACCCGTCATATGCCGTGCATGCACCGCTTACAATGGAAAATATAGAAGTCACGCTCAATCCAACGAGGCCGACCGGATCTTCTGTTCCTTGGAATAAATTGATCTGGTCATAGACTCCATGCGTTTTGCCGGCCAGGTCGGCAATTAGGTCTCCAGCTCCTAACACAAGCGGCCCTAAAAACACTTTTTCAGCAGATGCGCTTTGTAGAGGAGTCTCTCTTACGGCAGGTTGCGAGGATGAAATGCCCTGCAGCTGCTTTGCAGGAATATTCCTCGGATCGAAAAAAAGAGGGTTCTGCAAACGGAACGTCGGCTCACCGGCATTGGGTAAGAAAAAATTGATATTTAAGGAGTTTTTTGAGGGTGCGATCGAACTTGAGGCGCTGGATCCTCCTTGCACGGCAGGTCCATTCCAGGGTGAAAAATAAACATGACTTGTCAAAGATGATGCCATTGTCCCTCAGGCTCAGAGGCTCAAGGAAAAATTGCCTATCAACAACAACTTTTCTCTTGAAGAAGTGCACCTACGGCCCGGCAATATTATACCAAGAAAAGCAAAACGAAAAAATGGAATGAAAATTTAGTTAGATAAGATTTTTTCCCGCCGATTAAAGCGGGAAAAAATCAAAGATAAACTACGCAGCATCATGGGATATATGATCGTAGATCCCTTGGACCCTTTGCAACTGCTCGCTGGAAAGTGCAGGATCTTCAGTCATGTCCGCTGTACGTACAGCATGGAGGACAGTTCTTAAATCCTTAGCGCTTTCTTGACGTTTGCACAAGTAGTAGATGTTTGCTTTAAACGCATTATACAGCTCAGCGTCATCTTTCATGTTAGCCAGCTGGCCTTCCAGAGCAACTCTTCCTTGCGTTTTGAGAAGCTCCATGAATGCGTGCATCTTAACCGCTCTTTCCTTGTTCAACACATCTTGCGCATGATGCCATTTTTCCCAGTAAGCCTTAGCCGTCTTTTTGGCGGCTCGCTCTAAAATATTGCACTCGGCTTCTGGAATGATGTATTGGTCGCCCGTTACCGTAGGACCAACTGGGATCGCGCGATCCACATACCTGCCGCCAAAATCAGCTGTTGCATCTAACTGAAGATACTCATGTTTTTTAAACGGCATCTGAGCGCTTTGTTCAAAATACTTAGCGCGCACCGCTTGGCGCTCCGCTTTAGAAAGTTTCTTGAACAGCTTAGTGACACGCTCGTCCAATTCCACATCCTCGGCATCCCCTTGCGGCAATACGTTTTCGACACGCTCGAAATCTGGATGGTTTGCTTTCCACTTCCACTCGCGCTCATCGGTCTTCACGTAGCCATAGGCGCAGACGCCTAAGCCAGTTACGCCCATGACCAGGGTCAGGATCAGCGGAAGGAGCGCAAGGCCGTAGCCCCATGTCAATCCTATCGCGACAACCATGGAAATGAACAAGACTGTTGCAATCACAGCGATAAACACCTTGTCATATTCGCCAGGTTTTGCCGAAGAATCCAATCCTGTCTTCCAGAAATAGATATCGATCCCTGCCATAGCAACAACAAGCGCAACGGTCAAGATCAACATTGCAAGCGCCCAGCCTGGAGGCAATGCAAACAGTCCGATCGTTGCCACAGAGACGACCACGCCTAAGATCCCGATCAGCACAAACGTACTGAAAATGACCAAGTTTTTGATCAGCGCACTGCGCACCGTTTTTTCCAATTCAGCTGCTTCTGCTTGAGCTGTCTCTTGAACTGCCGGATTATCGGAAGTCAAGCGTTCAGCAAGCCCTTTTCTGTAGGCATCTTTCACTTTTTCAAGGGCCTCGCCGCCGACTGCGCGCTCAAAACGGGCCTCTTTGCGCGTCTGGCGGTGCTGCTCTTCCAATTTCAATCCGCAGATCTCCAAAGAAGTAAGGTTCAAGAACGCAACTTCTTGAGGCTGCAAGCCCATTTTCTCGCAATATGCGTTCAGATAAGCAGCTTTTGCTTCCTCATCTTGATCGATTGCGTCAAAGAGAGCTTCCACCACCTTCTTCATCTCAGAACGGCTGAGCTCTTTGCCTTGGAGGTTGCCCTCTTCTTTGAGCTTCTTTTGCCATGCGATGAACTGATCGGCAAACTCATTCAAGCACTTTTTCTTTAATCCCTGCTTGAAGCTCTCCTGCCTTGTCTGGTCAGCCCCTTGCAGCTTCTGCAGTTTCACGTGCGTGTCCGCATGGGCCTGAGCGATTAAAAATGGGACAGCGCTCTCAGTTTTGTTCAACCCGTGCAAGAACTTGCCCGATCGGTACAGGTGGTAGCCTCCCCATACTCCCATGAACAGATAGAAAAGGCCAAAGAAGAAATTCCCGACGACGCCAAGCGCAAATGTCACCTTGCCAAGCACTGTCGTTGCGTTCATTGCCGTATTGACATTGCCGATCTCGCTTGCGATCATTGTGCCGCGATAGCCCAGATAAAATCCGCCTCCGATCCCTTGCGTGATACCGCGAAGCGTATCTAAACTGCCATCGACCTTGCCTCCAAAATCTCCCACTCGGGAAGCTTTTTGGAAACGGTCCCAAGCTTTGAATGCCGCATAAAATCCCATGAACACGTTCTCGCCGGTCGTCACCCCGATCGCTTGGTAGACAGGATCTGTCCCTAAGTCAGCCAAAGTCCTTCCGAAATAGGAGATATCGGCCACGACATCTTCTGTCGATCCAGCTCCTCCAGAGATCGGATAAGCGGTTGCACTGCTCTTTGCAGCTTGAGATGCAAGCATTCCTAAAAAGGCTTGCGCCTCCGGAGTGGAAATCGGCGTAAACGGCGCGATCGGTTCCACGACGTGAGCATCTGCTATTAAAGGAGTTTGTTCATTTGATTGAAGGTAATGATTGACCGCATCATTCGATAAACAAATAGGTAGCCGCTTTGTTCCTGGCAAATATGAATCGACGTTAAGATGTCCCGAGCCAGTTGGTGTAACTGAACCATTCGGTATTTGATCATATTGTGTATTTGTTGCCATAGCAGCCCCCTTTGGGCAAAAGTTAAATAATTTATTTAAAAGGTCATGGTTATCTTTGTTTATTGGTTAATGGGTTTTGACATATATATTTTACTACACAACATTTAAATGTTTAACTAAAATATCAAAATAATTCGAAACAATATACAATTAAATCACAACAAACTCAGAATCAATTACATAACAAAAAAACACACTAAAATATTTAGTATTACATAAAACACTAACATTCAAAAAGTTGCAATTATCATTTTAATTAAGTATAATTAAGATCAATAAATTAAATAACTAACACAATCTAATATGGCTGTTTTAAATACTTCAACATCAGCTTCCATTTCCTCTTCTCAACCGGGACCGGTCCAGTCTCAGCCGCTCCTGACCACCCAAATCATCATAGGAAACAAGCTTTATATCGTTGAGGCCTATCTGGACGACGGCCATGGAAATCCACTTCCTAGTTCTGTTCAATACAGCCGAGAGTCCCTGCAACAGATCAAAACCCATGCCCAAGAGCTCTTTACAGCCCACGAACTTCACCATAACACATTGAACCAAGGGCCTTTAAATGTTATCGGCGCTAGTTCCCAAGGACTGATCCGACATGACAGAAGCACCATTTCTCATGACTTCCTGGTCGAGCCGCTCGATCGAGCCATGGCCGCCCGCATTGCCTCCGAGGATACAACCTTGGATGCTTCCGCCCTGAAGGCCCAAGACATTTGGAACCGCCTGAGCACAAGCATTTTGACAGGACAAACATCCCCTTCCCTTTCCACAACGAGCAGCCCGCAGGCTTTAAATACCCCCCCTGCCGACTTAACAACACAAGCCGATCCCCTCGCCACATCAAGGTCAAACACCCGATCCACCCCTTTCGCACCATCGCAATCAGCCGATCCGTTTAACTCCGATCCCCTCGCAACGCCAAGGTCGAGCACCCAAGCCAATCCCTTATCCCCATCTCATTTAGATGATCCCTTCCACCCTTCTTCAACACCACGGCCCACTCCTCAAACAGATCCATTAGCTCGAAATACAACTGCTATTCCGACGCCAATTACAGATGATCCATTGACCACAACAACACCTATTAGACCGACCGCTACGCTCACACCGCCTGGCGACGGCACACCCGTTCTATCCGATCCAAGCACTCGCACAGAACAACCTTTAGCCACTCCCCGGGTCGACGATCAAACAACGGCTATTCCAACCTGCCCCCCAAGAAGGATCGTCCTATCGACAGAACTGCAGCTCAAAAACCACGACTTCACAGCTGATGATTGGTATGAAACGATCCCTCTGCGCACACGTTTGAGAATTTGCCAAAACATCTTGAAAGCTCAGAGCATTTATCCAGTTGAACGGAGGGTGTGGGAAAGGTTCAAAGAGATTCAACAGCGTCAACCAACGCAGAGAAGCGCTCAGACCACTCTGCAGCTCGTCCAGGAAGAAGTTCGAAGGCTGCAGCAGCAGTGCAATGCTCAGACTGGCGGATTGTCACGACGTCAACGGAATCGAGCAGAGCATTTCCTAAAGCGCTATGCCCAGCATGCGCCAGCGGAAGAGCTCCATGATTGGATCAGGCGCTACAGGTTTAACGAGCAGTTCTTTAACTTCTTCGAAGAGCAAATCGAAGCGGAAGGCCTTCCGATTGCCGAAACAGAACGCGCTGCTTGGGCAAGGGAACACTACGCGGAAGATATGCCCCGCTTCGTCCGCGTCCTAGAACGGTACCTCGATAGCAATTAGAGAGCTTTCTAATCTTTGAACCTATCCCATTAATATGGCTTCGTCGATTTATCTTCAAAATTTTCATGCTCACTCGCGGCTTGCCAATTTGGCAATGGTCACTCGCTCCGCACCGCTTTCACTTGAAAATTTTGAGGCTGCGGATTGACGAGAAGGTAC
>JAFEGF010000104.1 GCA_018240225.1 Verrucomicrobiota bacterium | reverse complement strand
TGGAAGCTCAGGACAGGAACTTCTTCATTAGGAAGGATCGATTTGGCTTGGTAAGTTTTGCAAACAGAATAGATCGCATTGCAGACCATTTGCGAGCCCAAAGGGGATGCAAGACGAGTTTTTGTATAGACAAGCTTGTGAAGCGCTACCCTATTCCAGCAGCGATTGACAATAGCATCTGGAACAATCTGATTACATGCTTTATGGTAAGCTTCTTGCAATTGCAAAAGCTGTTGTCCTTGTTTCTGAGCTGTGTTCAATCGGATGCTGATGGTACGTTTCATAGACAAAAATTTTCTTTTAAGCTTATTTTATTTTCAATCAAAAAAAATGGAGCAGCGCTTCCTCCCAGCCCTGAAGGACTGGGTTTCCGCGCTGTCATACTAGGATGAAGAAAAAGAAACCCGCACCTCCCCCTAAAAAGTCCGCCAAGCCCAAGATCGAGCAGAACCTCTCCAAGGTGATCCTCCAGTTCATGAACGGCAAGCGGTATAAGCCACTGACCCAGCCAGAACTGCTCGAGCGATTGAACATCCCCGATTCCCTTGCAGCCGAGTGCAAGAAGATCATCACCGACCTGATCAAAGAAAAACAGATCGAGGTCCATAAAAAAAAGTTATGCCTCCCAGGCCCTCAAGAAGAGGTGGTCACCGGCATTTTGCGCATGCACCCCAAAGGGTTCGGGTTTGTCATCCCCGACTCCCCTTCCCAATGCCCTCAGGATGTCTTCATCCCCAAACACCTCACCGACAACGCAGTGGACGGTGACCACGTCGAGATCGTGATCAACCCCAATTCCTCTTCGGAAAAAGGGCCCGAAGGCAAGATCGTCTCTGTTCTTAACCGCGCCCGCAAACACCTTGCAGGAACGGTCCGGCAAATCAACTCAAACGGCGATATCGTCGCCTATGTTCCGATCCTCGGGGTCAATAAACCCGTCATCGTGAAGCTGGCTTCAGACACGCATATAAAAATTGGCGACCGGGTCATTATGAAAGTGCTTGAGTGGGGCAATGAACGGGAACAGACCGTTTGCGAGATCAGCCATATCTTAGGCCACATCCTCGATCCGTCCTGCGATGTACTGGCAGCTGTCGAAGAGTTCGACATCCGCCACGCATTCCCAAAGCCTGCAATCGAGCAGGCAAAAGCTTTTGGAAAAAAGGTCCCGGCTAAAGACCTCAAAAAAAGGATCGATCTCACAAAGCTCGAATGCTTCACCATCGATCCCGACACCGCAAAAGACTTTGACGACGCTCTAACCCTTAGTAAAGACCGGAAGGGAAACTTTCATCTCGGCGTCCATATCGCCGACGTCGCCCACTACGTTTCGCCTGGCACCCCATTGGACAAAGAAGCACAGCTGCGTTGCAACTCGACCTATTTTCCCGGCACTTGCGTTCCGATGCTCCCCGAAGAGCTATCGAACGAGCTTTGCTCATTGAAGCCCGAAGTGGTCCGCCTGACCGTCTCCGTCATGATGGACTTCGATAAGACAGGCACCCTGATCAAGCATGAAGTGGTCCGCTCTTACATCCATAGCGCAAAGCGGTTCACCTATTTTGAAGCGAAAGACGTCCTCGATGGGAAAAAGAAAAGCCCTCATGCCAAGACCCTCAAGCTGATGGTCGATCTGTGCCATCTGTTAAAGAAGAAGCGGTATGAACGGGGCAGCATCGACTTTGCCTTGCCAGAGATGGTCATCCTCGTCGATGAAAAAGGGAGCCCTACCGGCCTTAAAAAGATCGAGTACGACATCACCCACCAGCTCGTCGAAGAGTTCATGTTGAAGGCCAATGAGATGGTTGCAAGAGAACTAAACAGCCGCGGCAAGATGCTGATGTACCGCGTGCATGAAGAGCCTGCGGAAGAAAATTTCGAAGACTTCTTTCAATTTGCGCGCAGTTTGGGATTCCATCTTCCTCCGAAACCAACAAGCGCCGACTTGCAAAAACTCTTCCAAGAGGCCAAACAAAGCCCGCATAGCCAGCAGCTCTCTATCGCCTTCATCAGAAGCATGAAGCTTGCCCAGTACTCCTCGAACAACGTTGGGCATTTCGGCCTTGCATTGGAACACTATTGCCACTTTACAAGCCCGATCCGCCGCTACAGCGACCTCGTCATCCAGCGCCTCCTTTTCGACGAGGAGCCGGAAGAGATGGACCTGGACGAGATCGCCCTCAAGTGCTCTGAGCAGGAGCGGGTCAGCTTCCGATCGGAGAGCAGCGTAAAAAATCTCAAAAAACTGCGCCTGTTAAGACACTACCTCAATGAAAATCCCTACCAGGAGCACACAGCTCTCATCACTCGGATCAAGCCATTTGGGGTCTATTTTGAACTGGAAAATCTTGGCCTGGAAGGTTTTTTGCACATTTCAGAACTAGAAGATGATTATTTCCTTCACGATCCCGTCCGCAATATCCTCGTCGGCAAATCGACCGGAAAGACCCATGCTTTAGGAGAAAAGATCAAAGTCATCATCACGCAGGTCGACCTGATCCTCCAAGAGACCAAATGGATGCTTGCGACCGCGACTCCCAGAAAGCCCTCTTCTTCAATGAAGCGAAAGCGTCGTGGAAGATAGCCTTCTTAAGCTTGAGTTTTATCTGAGCGATGATGTCGTAGCAATCGCCCGCACCTTGCTTGGCAAGCGCCTCTATACAAACATCGACGGTCAAGTCACAGGAGGCCTCATTACCGAAACAGAAGCCTATGCAGGCCCTAACGACCGGGCAAGCCACGCCTACAACAACCGGCGCACCGCCCGCACTGAAGTGATGTTTCATCAGGGCGGGATCGCCTATGTCTATCTCTGCTACGGGATCCACCATCTCCTCAATGTCGTGACAAATAGAGAAGGGATCCCTCATGCCGTATTAATCCGTGGAATCTTTCCGACTGTTGGGATCGAGACAATGCTCAAAAGGCGCAACAAGGACAAGCTCGACCACCGATTGACAAGCGGGCCCGGCTCCGTCTGCCAAGCCCTTGGGATCAACATGCAGCAGAACGGAACCCGCTTCGACAGCGGGTCGCTGTGGATTGAAGAGGGCGTGCAAGCCGACCCTTCTCAAATAGAGACCAGCAAGCGCATAGGCATCGATTACGCCGGTGAAGATGCATTGCTTCCCTGGCGCTTTATTTTTTCTCCTTAACTTATGTCGCTTGCTTAGATATAAGTTCGCTAACTTTGGATCATGCAATATCTGGGTGACTTTTTAGTTTTAGTGGGATAAATTCTTTGCATGAGCTTTTTTAAATTTTTCATATTCAACATCCTTCTCTATAGCTCTTTACTAACTCATGCAGTCGAATTTCTGAATGTAAATAATTTTGATGTACTCGAACAGGAAGAATCTTACGATCAAGATACTCTGATAATTTTCGATGTGGATAAAGTTTTGCTTGTTTTAACTGAACCGACAGATCGAGAATATCGAAAAGAACGAGCTGCTGCGAGAACAGTCTATTCTTTATGGAATCCCGAATCAGAGTTAAGCAAACAATTAGATCAATCTACTAAAGAAAGGCTTTGGTCGATTTATCTGCAAAACATACAACCCATGTTGTTGGATCCAAAAATCCCAGAACTCATTCAAAAACTGCAAAAGAGAAAAGTTAAGGTTATTGCCCTTACAAGATTTCCTGTTGGAAAATGTGGCATGATTCCCTCTCTTGAAGAGCATAGAGTACAACAACTAGCAGCTAATAAAATTAATTTTAGCACATCGTTTCCTGAGGTTTATTCTTTAACATTCCCTCAATTCGCCCTGCAAGATAAACACCCCACGTTTTTAAAGGGCATTTTGTTTACCCATATGACAGCTAGCTCAAAAGGTGAACTATTGAAGGCATTTTTTAAGCAGATAAACTGGACTCCTAAGAAAGTCGTTGCTTTCGACGATAAATTGGACAATCTCCGGTCCATGCAAGAGACATTGAATACGCTAGAAGTAGAATTTAAAGGCTTTGAGTTTACTGGAGCAACTCAGTTCCCAGCTGTCTTCGATCAAATTCTCGCTGAATTTCAGTTCCAATATTTGCTTGAAAACGAGAAGTGGCTTCCCAGTGCAGAAGCATACAAAATGCTTGACCTTTCTTCTGAAAAGTAAAGCACTCTTCCAAGACAGCTCTAGAATATTCGAAAGAAAAAGCATTAGAACCACCTTCCTGCTGATCCCATTATCTGCCTCATCCAGTCTGATAAAAAAATTGCAAAGCTAAGCAAATCTCTATAAAATAATTAAGGTCTCAGGCCACAATGCAAAAACGGAGCGCACCTCATGAAAAAACACTTTATCACCGGTCTTGTCATCCTGCTGCCCCTTGCGGTCACAGTTGCCGTCCTGGTCTTCCTGATCAACTTTTTGACACAACCCTTTATCGGCTTCGTCTCTGCAATCCTGGAAGATTTCCACATCATCAATCGGGGATTCCTCTTCCTGACTCCTGAGCAGCTCATCCGCTATGGCAGTAAAATCATCATTTTGATCTTCCTCTTCCTGATCACGGTAGGCCTTGGCATCATTACCCGCTGGTTCGTCCTTCATGCCCTTTTCCGCCTTGGCGATAAAATCCTTCACAAGATCCCGATCGTCAATACGGTCTATAAGACGACCCAAGACATTATCAAGACCCTCTTTGTCTCAGACAAAAATTCTTTCAAACAGGTCGTCATGGTCCCATTTCCCCGTGCGGATGTTTATGTCCTCGGCCTGATCGCTAGAGAATCTCCCGATGTTTGCTCGCATGCCGTCAATGAAAGCCTGATCTCCGTCCTCGTACCGACAACTCCCAACCCCACCACAGGTTTTCTCATGATGTTCCGAAAAGAGGACCTGATCTTCGTCGACATCAAGCCAGAAGATGCGATCAAGTACATTGTCTCATGCGGTGTCATCGTTCCGGGCGGCGCGCCAACCCAACCCAACTTCCACCCATGAAAAAATATTTTTTTACTGGCTTTATCACCCTCCTGCCCATCGCGCTTACGGTCATCATTGCCGTCTGGCTGTTCGACCTGTTCACGACCCCTTTGGCCGGCATCATGGAAACTCTGATCCGCGCCTCTGAGAAAAAGTGGAACTTAAGCTTGGAAAACCATGCTACCTTAGTCGTATTCTTAAGCCGGGTCTTAGCATTTATCCTCCTTATTATCATGATCTTCTTCTTAGGAGTCCTGGGAAGGAAGTTCTTGATGAACTTCTTCTTGCGGCTAACTGACAGGCTATTTTCCCATATTCCTTTGGTCCGGACCATCTACCGTCTAAGCAACGAGATCACCAAGGCTGTTTTTTCTGAGAACAAGAAAACTTTTAAAGAAACAGTTTTAGTCCCCTTTCCCCATCATGAAGCGCATGCCATCGGCTTCCTGACCGGAGAGTCGCCGAGCGTTTTTAAGGAGAAGACGCAGACAGACCTTGCCATCTTCGTGCCGACAGCCCCCCATCCGATGTCGGGATTTGTCCTTCTGACACCAAAAAAGATCGCGATCCCTGTCGATGTGTCGGTGGAAGATGCGTTCAAATTTATTATTTCTTGCGGCGTGATCCATCCAGGAGAACAGCCGCCAGCCTCAGATACTCCTTCTGCGTCTCAAAACTCTCCCTAGAAAGTTTCAAAAACCAACGATTTGCACTTGCAACTTTTAAAGGCCTCTCTCTATAATAGTTGCAACTTGTCATTTTAATTTCAGGAGTTTTTCTCATGGTACGTCTGAGCAAACAAACAAAAGACCGCAGTGTGTCTCCACGCCGCCCTCGCGCTCCAGCACAGAAAACTGGCGCTAAAAAGGATAAACTGACTGGTGGTTTCAAAGCCCATGCCAACGCAGCTGAAGGCAATTTGGCCGGAGCGCTTTTTATTCCTAAAATTTCATAAATTCAAAGGATTTTTTACCATGTCCAGACATCCCAGCTACGGCAAATCAAGCAAATCAGCTAAGAAGCGCAATGTATTAAAACGTTTTGAGCGCGTAGACGTTCTACGGAAACTTGGCCGATGGAAAGACGGTGAGAACAAGAAAGTGACCGCCCTTCCAAAAACGCCTATTCTTCCCTAATCGACCGTCGTAGACCACTCGTGACGACAACGCTCTATAATCAGCAAAGAGACCTTCCCATTTCAACAGAATCAGTTGAACGGGTGGTCTCTTTTTTATTACATGCGCTTAAAATTCATTGCGATGAAGTCATCTTGCACTTCGTCACCAAGCGAAAGATCTGCCAGACGCATCAAATTTTTTTCAACGACCCCGCTCCCACCGATTGCATCTCTTTTCCGTTAGACCCTCCTAAGTCCAAGCATAGCGGGCATGCCATCTTAGGGGAAATTTTCATTTGTCCTAAAGTCGCCATCGAATATGGCAAGGAGCATGGACTAGACGCCTACGAAGAGGCTACCCGCTATCTTGTCCACGGCCTTCTGCATTTGATCGGCTTTGATGATATCATCCCGGAAGAGCGCTCAAGAATGAGAAGAAAGGAAAACCAGTGCATGAAACTCTTGTCCAACCATGGAATCCTCATTCAAAAATAGTCATTTGCTCATTGAGCAAAAAACCCGAAAGGCTTAAGAAAGCAAATAGAGGCAGTTGCAAAACTGCTTGGACCGGAAAAATCGATGATTTTGAGACCAGTTACAAGTGTCAGCAAAGCTGCCACGCCCCATTTGACGAGGCTACGGATACACGAGAAGGTCCGGCGGATCTTCGCAGTGAGAAGTAGGTGAAGCGGGCTTGACCGCGAACCGGGAAAAGCAAAACAGGTGAAGCGACCTTGGTCGCGAACCGGGGGAGGCCGGCCAACGAAAATGGGTGGAAATGGCCCCAAAAGGGCGATTTTTCTGGGCAAATGAGTTTTGCAATTGCCTCGATAGACCAGCACTTGAGCAAGTAGCAGAAAAAATGCTAAGATAAATTTTTACCAAAAGATTTGGACAACACCTTGATCACAGAAAATGCGTTTTTCTCCCTCCTATTCCTCATCTGCGCCAGCATCCTTTCCGGTTTGGCCTCCTGCCTTAACCGCTTAGGCCGCTTGCAAGCCGAGGAGGAACTGAAAGAGCGGAGCCCTCAATTTTTCTTCAAAACCTTTGTCCAGTTCTTCTTCGGCAAGCAGAAGTGGGACGGAATATTGTTTTCCCTTAGCTTCACAAAGCACCTTCTGCGCATCGGCTTTGTCCTGACAGCCTTTTTCTCAATCCTCGACCAGCCCTTCTTCAAAGACGCCCTCATCCACATTTCGAACAAAGACTACATCTACAATCCTTTGCGTCTCACGGGGATCACCCTCCTCATCCTACTGATCTCGCTGACGGCTGATTTTGCGATGACCTTGATCGGCCAGTTAAAACCGCAAGCGGCATTCCGCTTCTTTGCACCGAGCTCATCGCTCATCATGCTGATCTGCATGCCGATCACTGCCCCCTTCTTCCATATCTGGAAGCTTTTGATGCCCAAACCTGGCAAAGACAAACGCTTTTCCCCTACCTTCCGCATCCGCGACAAGGTGCAGGACCTTTTGCAAGAAACGGAACTCGGCGTCTACCTTGATCCCAGCCAGCAGAAGTTCATTTTGTCCGTCGTCTCTTTTAAAGAGAGGATCGCCAGAGAAGTGATGGTCCCCCGGATCAACATCTTCAGCCTCGATTCCGATACGCCGCTCGAGGAGGCCGCCCAGCGCTTTCTGACAGAAGGCTACAGCCGGATCCCCGTTTATAAAGACAGCGTCGACAACATCATCGGGGTCCTTCTCTACAAAGACGTTTTAAAAGTCTACGTCGACCAAAAACAAGCGATGCAAAAAGTGGAAAAACTCCTCAAACCGGTCTTGTACACGCCCGAGACAAAAAAGATCTCGCAGCTTCTCCAAGAATTCCGCAGCAAGCAGATCCACCTTGCGATCGTTGTCGACGAATGGGGCGGCACCGAAGGGATCGTGACGATCGAGGACGTATTGGAAGAACTTGTCGGAGAGATCGCCGATGAATATGATATCGGCCACGAGCGGCTCTATACTGTGCTTCCTGAAGGAGGCTGGATCGTCGATGCCAAAATGTCGATCATCGATATTTTGGAAGATTTGGAGATCGAGATCCCCCAAGGCCCCGAATACGACACGATCGGCGGCTACATCTTCCACCGCGCCGGAACGATCCCCTCGAAGGGCTGGCGGATCCACCATGACGACTTCGACTTGGAAGTCTTGAGCTCAAGCGAGCGGGCCATTGAGAAGATCAGGATCACTCCGCATGAAGCAGATTAGATCTCTTGAATAACCTATTTTGCTCTCCCC
>JAFEGF010000103.1 GCA_018240225.1 Verrucomicrobiota bacterium | reverse complement strand
TTTGCGGTAAGGGGGAGGCATCTTGCTTATCAGAGGAAATGGCTTCCCTCATTTCCAGCTGCCGTTCCAATAATCAGCATAGGGAACATCGTTGTGGGAGGCACCGGGAAGACTCCGCTTGTTCAGATGCTGGCAACAGCACTCAAAGAGGAAGGAAAAATTGCGATCCTTACCCGCGGCTTCCGCTCCAAAGCGGAAAAGCAAAAAGACCCTCTCTGCATCGATCAAGCACACTTAGTTCCAGCAGAAATTTGCGGCGATGAACCCCTTTTTTTAGCCCAAACGACTTCCGCTTCCATATGGATTAATCCCAACCGGGTCCTTTCTGCAAAAAAAGCGGTGAAGGAAGGCGCAGTTTGCCTGATCCTCGACGATGGCCTGCAGCATCGCAGGCTCCGCCGCGATGTAGAGATCATTGCAGTCGACGCCAACGATCCGTTCAGCCGCCACCGGTATTTGCCTTATGGATTGCTGCGCGATATGCCCGAGCGGTTGCAAGAAGCCGACCTGATTGTTGCCAACCACACCCGCGATCAAGATCATTATGAAGAGGTAAAAAAAGAGTTGTCCGCATATACTCAAGCACCGATTGTTGCCATGCAGCATGAGCTTGTCGAATCGATCCCTCTTAAAGGGCAACGGGTCGGCGCTTTCTGCGGAATCGGCAAGCCTCAATATTTTTTTAATGCTCTTAAACAGGCTGGAGCGGAAGTTGTCGTAGCGAACGCTTTGCTTGACCATCAAAGTTTTTCAGAGGAAAAACTTCGTGCGTTTGTGGCAGAGTGCAGGGAAAAAGGGGCGGAGCGCATCGTATGCACAGAAAAAGATTGGGTGAAGCTGCCCTCGAAAGAGATGCAGCTGCCAATTCAACCCGTAGCAATGCATTTAAAAATCATTGCCGGAAAGCAATATTGGGACAGCGCAATTGAAAAGATCAAACAGAAGATAAGGGTTTCCAGATGAGCGAAGAGATCAAAATTGTATTACCAAAACTTGGAGAGAGCATCCATAGCGCAACAATTGTGCAATGGTTCAAAAAGATCGGCGACACCGTCCAGCTCGATGAACCTCTCTTAGAAGTCTCCACTGACAAGGTCAATAGTGAAATCCCTTCTCCTGTTGCAGGGATCCTGCGGGAAATCCATGCCCACCCCGATCAAGAGCTCCAAGTAGGCGACCTCCTGGCTGTTGTTGCATCAGGAGCGGCGTCCGTTCCGCAAGCTGTTATTCCAGGCGCATCAGCGGCCTCCCCATCCGTGAGCGAGCAGACAACGTCAGGTGGAGAGATGAGCGACTTTTTTTCGCCTGCGCTTTTAAGGCTTGCCCGGGAAAATAAGATCGGCCTGGACGAGCTTGAAAAGATCAGCGGCACTGGAGCTGGAGGAAGGCTCACGAAGAAGGACCTTGAGATCTACATCGAGAAAAAAGGATCTGCCTGCAGACCCTGTCCTGCCATGGCGTCCAAGCCATCTTCGATGCCGACAAGCGCAGAAATCAGCGCGGAAATCGAAAGGCTTAAAATGAGCGGCATGCGCAAAGCGATTGCAGATAACATGGTCCGCTCTTTTTACGAAGCGCCGCACGCTACCTTGGTCACCGAGGTCGATGTCACAGCGATCATCAAGTTGATCCAAAAAGAAAAAGACGCCTTTGCATCCCGCCATGGATTTAAGCTCACCATCACAAGCTTCGTTGCCCGAGCTGTCGCAACAGCTCTGCAAGAGTTCCCATTGATCAACTCTTCTCTGGAAGGGGATACGATCCTTGTGAAGCGGTTTGTCAACTTAGGAATCGCTGTCAGCATCGAGCAAGGTTTGGTCGTGCCTGTGATCAAGAACGCGCAGAAAATGGGATTGACCAACATTGCCAAATCGATCAGCGAACTTTCTCTGAAGGCCCGCTCTGGAAAATTGACCCAGGACGACATAAACGATGGAACGATCAGCATGACCAATTTTGGAATGTCGGGCGTACAGATCGGTGTTCCGATCATCCGCTATCCTGAAGTGGCCATCGTTGGGATCGGCGCAATCTGTAAAAAAGTTGTTCCGCTTGAAGATGACGTTCTTGCCGTGCGCAGCATGGTCCATATCTCTTTGACGTTCGACCACCGTGTCCTCGACGGGATGTACGGCTGCGGGTTTTTAGGCGCGCTGAAGAAACATTTAGAAGAAGATCAGAAGGTAGACTAATGCAGACCGCTGTTCAACGCTTTTTCCAAAGCTCTCTTCTAAGAATCGTTGCATTTTTTTCTCTTTTGCTCAGCTGGACTATTCCTGGCCGCGCTGATTCCAGCCAAGTTCAAGATGTCGATCTTCTATTTGTCGGCTATGAAGCGGGAGAGACCAACATATGGATTCAGCTGCTGAGCGGTTGGGATACGAACCTGACTACAGCTGTTTTGACAATGGGAACAGCTACAAAGCTAGTCCAAGATGCGCAATTGGCCAATGTAACGACAATGGACGATCTGAAAATCTTTTGTCCGAAAGATCAGCGTGATTATTCATTTTCTGAAAAAGACCTGAGCAATCTCGATCAGATCCGATGCCGTTGTTTGGTCACAGGAGTTTTTTCTCGACAACAGCAGCAGATTGCAGAACATTTTGCAAAACAAGGGTCTAAAGTCATCGCGGTTTGGGATAATTTTTCCTGTTTTGCTCAACTGCCCCCTTCTTTGACCGAATTTTCTCCTGCAGTTTTTTCCAGAGCCTCCTATGTTTTGACTCCAACGATCGAATGCGCATCCGATCTTAACGTTCTTTTTTATTTTCAGAAAGCGATCGCAGTCGGGCAGCCTACGCTCGATATATGGGAAGAAAAAATCAAATTAGTCGACCGCGGAAAAGCGTTTGAAAAAATTCATTTAAGCCCTGACCTTCCTATTGTTTTGTTCATTGGAGGGTATCATGAAAGGGGAAACAACTACTATGAAGCATTTGACTTATTTGCGAAAAGCTTGCTGAGATTGCAAAGTTCCGTGCAAGTCCTTGTTCAACTGCATCCTCGTTCAAACGGCAGCTATGAACAACAGATATTGGACAAATTGGCGCATGAACATCCTAATTTTCCCCGCTATTTTATTTCTAATCCAACCTCCCATCTTAGTTCTTTTGAAGCTGTAGCAATCAGCAGTATTGGCGTAACCCATCGTTCTACTCTTGCCATTCAAGCCCTATTTGCAGGAAAATCGTTTGTGCATGTCGACGTGGCGGACACCACTTTTAGCAGCTTTGCTATTGAAAAAGGATTGATCCCTCAAGTAACGAGGCCTGTTGACGCCACTCGCATTATTGACGAATTGCTTTTGAAAGAACCATTTGATCTTAGCACCATCTATGAAAAAGTCGGTATGTTTTCCGAAGCAACTCAACGGATGCGAACATTTTTGGAGTCTTTCCTATTTCAACCTTCCGCAGAGGAAAATGCAGCCGTACCGTCGAATCGGTAGAGATTTTCCGTTTTGATCACATCAAAGCCCGCGTTTACGACCTCTTGCAAAACTTTCAGAATTTCTGCATGGGTTGCCAGCTTCTGTTTGTCCTTATGCGAAAAACGCATTCTCCATTGATCGGTGCAGAATGTCTCCGGCTGGCCATGCGGCCATACTCTGGTCCCGCGGTTTGTGATCATCTGAAGAGAAAGAGGCTCCCAATTTTTTGACGTTGCAAGGCGGATAAACTTTTCTGCTGTCTCTTTGGCGCAGAGATAGACATCGACGCCGACCAGTTCCCGTTTGACAGGCGGATGTTCCGATGGGGGAGGCAGCGTGACAAATTTCTTTGAGCCTTGGTAGGACACGGCAGGCAAATTGGAGGGTTTTTGGCCTAAAAATTTTGCCACAGCATTAGCAAATTCTTTTGTGCCGACTTTTTCTTTGCTGACCCCTTCTTTATAAATGTCGTAGGTATGGATCCCCTCTTCAATGGTCTTTAGCCATGCGTTGTGGATCCGTTCGGCGATCTCATTTTCCCCCAAATAGACCAGCATCAGGACGCTTGCGAGCATGATCCCTGAAGGGTTGGCGACATTCTGTCCAGCCCGGCGCGGAGCCGATCCGTGGATCGCCTCGAACATGGCGCCTCGGTCGCCGATGTTTGCCGATCCGGCAAGCCCGACCGACCCTGATATTTGGGCCGCCACATCGGAAAGGATGTCCCCATAGAGGTTAGGCATCACGATCACATCGAACGCCTCGGGAGTGTCTGCCAGCTTGGCAGCCCCGATGTCGACGATCCAACTTTCATTTTGAATATCAGGATATTCTTTTGCGATCTCATCAAAGACCTTGTGGAACAGCCCATCGGAGATCTTCATGATGTTGTCTTTGATGAAACAGGTCACTTTTTTCCGGTTGTAATGGCGGGCATACTCGAAGGCATAGCGGACGATTTTTTCAGAACCTGGACGGGAGATCAGCTTGATCGAAGTGCACACTTCCGGAGTCTGGCGGTATTCGATCCCTGAATAAAGGTCCTCTTCATTTTCCCTGACGACGACGACATCCATTTTGGGGTGTTTCGTCGCGATAAATGGAGCGTAAGAGACGCAGGGGCGGACATTCGCGTAGAGCCCCATTGTTGTCCGGACCGTCACGTTAAGGCTCTTAAATCCACCGCCTTGAGGCGTTGTGATCGGCGCCTTCAAAAAAGCTTTTGTCTGGCGGATCGTCTCCCAGCTCGACGGTTCGATCCCTGTCGGGATCCCTTTCAAATAGACCTTCTCGCCGATAGCAATCTCGTGGTACTCTAGAGGGGCTCCGGCCTCTTTGAGAACATGCAGCGTCGCGCCTAAGATTTCCGGTCCGATTCCATCTCCGTGAGCAATTGCGATCGGTATTTTTGAGCTTGCCATAACGATTTGATACTCCCTATTCTGAGCCTATTACATAATTGATCGATCAAAAAAACGTTCATTTTCCGAACTTTTGATTAACACTTGCCCCCTATGGGGCGTCCCGCATATGCGGGCTTGCTCATAATCAAAATTTCATCAAAATGTCCTGTTTTTTTCTAGATCGCTGAATTATGCAACAATCTCATTTTGTTCTTCTTTGTAAGATTTTTTTTTGAAGACTTCAAGCAAAAACCCTAAACCTCTATACTCCTCTTCATAAGGCCACCTGCAGAGACACCTTAATCTGAATACATCCGGTCATTGCAGGCAGGTCGAGTTAAATAGAAGAACATTCTGGCACGCCAATGGACCTGTTGAAAAATATTTTAGAGCAGCAAAAGCAATATCTTGACCACTACTTTCAAACTCTTGACCTAGGCCAGGTCGAACAAGTTGTCGAAGCGTGCTCAAACATCTCTGGACTTATCGTATTCACAGGAGTCGGCAAAAGCGGGATCATTGCTGAGAAGATCGCAATGACCCTCATTTCGACTGGAACAAAAGCGCTCTACTTACCGCCTACGAATTTTCTGCATGGCGATATTGGGATCCTGTCGGAGAATGATATGCTTGTGCTGATCAGCCGCAGCGGAGAAACGGAAGAACTTCTCAACTTGCTCCCTTTTGCCCGCAAGCGCAATACAAGGCTGCTCGCCATCGTTTCCAATCCCCAATCGCGGCTTGCCAAGATGTGCGATCTATACGTCAACCTCCCAGTTGAAAAAGAGCTGTGCCCGTTCGACCTTGCTCCAACGACATCGACCGCAGTGCAAATGCTCTTCGGAGACCTCCTCTCGGTTGCCCTTATGCGCAAGAAACAGTTCGACTTGTCGACCTATGCATTGAACCACCCTTCCGGATCTATCGGCAAAAAGATGTTGATCAAAGTCGAGGATGTGATGTTCAAAGAAGCTCAAGTTCCCCTCTGCAGCCCTGATGATAAGCTGATCGATGTCCTCGTCGAGCTCTCCAACAAAAAATGCGGAGCCCTTCTTGTTTCCAATGCTCGGAAAGAGCTGCTAGGCATCTTTACCGATGGCGATTTGCGCCGCGCATTGCAAACCCAAGGATCTGGCGTTCTAGAAAAGCCAATGAGCACTTTGATGACAGCGTCGCCCCTTTCAATCGAAAAGGACGAGCTTGCTTGGGATGCGCTTAAAATGATGCAGAAAGATCCGAAGAAATATGTCATGGTCCTGCCAGTGCTCGATAAAAAGCAAGTCGTCGGCATTCTGCACATGCACGCCCTTGTCCAATCTGGAATTGTTTAATCCATTTTGCAACTGCCTCTCTAACGAAATTTCTTTACCGGCTTTTCCATTCTTAGTATTCTTGTTATGTCATCAATTTACCCACGAGTACACAATGGATTTTCTCAGTTCGAGCTGTTCCTTGATTGTTCTTGTGTTTGCAATTGGCTACATTGCAATCATTTTAGAACACTATATTAAAGTTAATAAAACTGCCGTGGCTTTGCTCATCGCAGTTCTTTGCTGGACCATTTACCTAATCTGCAGTGCAGCCCCAGTCCAATCAGACCTCAACGAGCTAGGGCACCATGTTTCCAATGTTTCCCAAATTATCTTCTTTTTGATGGGAGCGATGACATTGGTCGAACTCGTCGACTCGCACCGCGGATTTAAAATTGTTACCGATCAGATCCAAACCACTTCCAAGCGTAAGATGCTTTGGATCATCTCGCTTGTTGCCTTTTTCCTCTCAGCTGTTCTTGATAACTTGACGACGACAATTTTAATGGTGTCGCTGCTAAGAAAACTTGTTCCGCAGAAGAAAGAACGTTTCTTGCTTTGCTGCGTCGTCGTTATCGCAGCTAACGCAGGCGGCGCTTGGACGCCGATCGGCGATGTGACGACAACGATGCTTTGGATTAACGGCCAGTTATCGACGTTTGCCGTGATGAAGTCCCTCTTTATCCCAAGCTTTATTTCGTTGCTTATTCCGGTATTATTTTACAGTTGGCAGGCCAAGGGAAAATATCCTCCATTGCCGAAGGAACATCGAGAAAGTAAAGTCGAGCCAGGCGCCAAGGCTGTTTTTGTCCTCGGAGTCGCCGGTCTTATTTTTGTTCCCATCTTTAAAGCCCTGACAGGGCTGCCTCCCTTCATGGGCGTGATCTTAGCCCTTGCCGTTTTGTGGCTCGTCACTGACCTCATGCATAGCAAATATGAAGAGCGGGAGCATTTGAGGGTTCCTCATATCCTCACCCGTGTGGACACATCAGGCATTCTCTTCTTTTTGGGGATCTTGCTCTGCGTAAACGCATTGGAGACGGCCGGCATTTTAAAAGCTGTCGCCATTTGGCTCGACCAAACGGTCCACAGCCTACCCATGATCGCGACCCTCATAGGACTTTTCTCGGCAGTGATCGACAACGTGCCCCTCGTTGCTGCCACAATGGGAATGTACCCGCTGGAGCAGTTTCCTACGGACTCCTCATTTTGGCATATGATCGCCTATGCGGCAGGTACAGGCGGAAGCATCCTCATCATCGGCTCCTCTTCCGGAGTAGCCTTGATGGGGCTCGAAAAGGTCGACTTTGTGTCGTACTTGCGTAAAGCTTCTCTGCCAGCCTTGTTAGGCTACTTAGTAGGCATGGGAGTATATCTGCTTCTATCGCCTCTTATTTCTTAAATTTATTCTAAAAAAAAGCGGCTCTCCAGCAAGGAGAGCCGCTCTCTTCCGCCTCGACTGTTCTAAAATTTTGCTATTCTATATTTGAAAAAGAAGCCCTTCTCATCGTGCTTTCGGAAGAAAATAAACAACGCGATGGTAGGATGTTTCTAGAGACGAATATCTATTTGTATCGCCCTTCGTTTAATCAATTCGTTGCGAATAGCGACTTTTCATTCTCCGTTATCCGTCTCTTCTATCCTGACCATCCTAAAATCCTATTATTTTATTTTTGAAATAAGAGAGCATCGAAGCTATTGCTTCGAGAGAAAACAAATAGCAGAAGGCGGGATGTTCCAAGAGAGCTTATGCGAAATCGTCTCGAACGCATTTCTAAAATCCCGTCTGCGCCATTGAGTAGGGCAGTCCGGATAGGAGATGGGAGGCAGGCGGAGCCTTGGATAAGAACACACAGAAAAGAGGTAAAAGGCTTGTGCGAGTTTAACCAGATCTCGTCAATTTAGCCGCTTGGTTGATTAAGAAATCGTTTTTTTTCGAAAAAAATAAAAGGGTGAAAATAAGGCAGTTTCCATAGGGAAAACAGGGTGGAAAGTAATAATTTGAAGGGAGCTAAAGGAGAAAAAGTTTGGAAAAGCATTTGCGGAAAATTGCGGACATTTTGTATGTTCTTGTCTTCCTTTTGAGAATAACTGAAAGATAAAGTGAAAGCGAAGGGAAAAGTAAGGCAAAAGACCTTGCAGGATGTTTTGACAATAGTAGAGAAGTGACGTGCAAGCGAAGTAAAGCTTGTGCGGATAAGGTGAGAATATCAT
>JAFEGF010000102.1 GCA_018240225.1 Verrucomicrobiota bacterium | reverse complement strand
GGATGGGTTCCAGAGCTGGCGGCGGAAGATCCCATTGGAAGGGAAAATCGGCAAATCGGGATTGGACTTCTTTCAGGGGTTTGCCGATGAGGGCCCCAGTTCCTTTAAGCTCTTCAGCCAGCGTGTCGAAATCGATGAGCGCAGAGTGGGAGCAAGTAAGGGTATTATTTAAACGGGTCCCTTTAATCAGATAAAAATCGCCGGTTTTAGAAGGCATGACGCAGGCAAATGATCCTTCAAGCGAGGGGACAAAGCCCAGCAACGAGCAAAACCCTGTCAGCTTTGGTTTTTTTAAGGCAAAGTGCAAGCTTTTTGCCACGGCGACCCCAACTCGGGTGCCTGTATAAGAGCCAGGCCCAATGCCGACGGCGATTTCATCGAGTTGGTCCAACTTCAATTCTGCTTCCAAAAGAAGCGCTTGCAGGGCAGGCATTAAGGATTGGGAAAGCTGGTTGGCATGAAGGGAAATGTGGGATGCCAAGACCTTTTGGCCTTGGGCGATGCCCATGATGGTGTGTTCTGAACTGGTATCGATGATCAACCGGTTAAGCATCGAAAGCTATTCTCCATATGATTTCAGCTATAAAAGAGGATAATAATGATAGCGCGTTTTATCGGAATATGCAACTTCATTGTCCTTCCATTAAGGTGGATAAATAAATTTAAAATTGGGAGGTCAAAACACAGGGGGCGAAGAAGCGGTCTCTGTGGTTCCAATTTTTGTTTTAATGTTTGAGAGGCTGTTGCAAAACTGCCTCTTCAGAGACTGTTAACGTATTTAGGTTTCGTCGCTTTTTTGGACTTTTTCAGGGGCGAGTCGGTTGCACAATTATGTAAGAGGTGGTAGAGTTGTTAGCTTTTAGAGTCCTGTTTTAGAGGCTAGGATAATGGATCCTGCCTTCAATTCTATTGAGGAGACCTCCTTTGAACAACGATAAAGAGAATCAATTGCCTGACGAGGAAATCGAAGAAGCTCTAGTGGAAGCAGTGCAGAAGTCGGCAAATTCCGAGCAGCCCAAAAGCCAGGTTGAATTTCCCAATCAAGTTTTTGTCGTCCCTTTAAGCCGCCGTCCCTTTTTCCCAGGAATGGCCGCTCCGATCGTGATCGAGCCCGGCGCTTTTTATGAAGTATTGAAGACGGTCGCCAAATCGGAACACAAGTTTTTAGGCTTATTTTTGACCCGTCAGGAAGATGAAAATATCTACAAGATCCCGATGAAGGATCTGTACCAGGTTGGCGTCCTTGCGCGGATCTTGCGGATTATCCCCATGGAGCAAGGCGGCGCCCAAGTTGTTTTGAACATGGAGAAGCGGATCTCGATCAAAAAGCCTGTCAAAGCGGGAAAATTCCTTAAGGCCCAGATTGCCTACCATGACGACCAGAGCAGCAAGCTGTCCAAAGAGCTCAAGGCATATTCGATCAGCATCATCACGACGATCAAGGAACTATTGAAGTTGAACCCGTTGTTCAAAGAAGAGCTGCAAATATTCCTCGGCCATTCCGACTTCACCGAACCGGGGAAACTTGCCGATTTCGCCGTTGCCTTGACGACTGCCAGCCGCGAAGAGCTGCAGGATGTCCTGGAAACCTTCGATCTGCAAGGAAGGATCGATAAAGCGCTTGTTCTCTTGAAGAAGGAATTGGACTTAAGCAAATTGCAGAATAGCATCAACCAGAAGATCGAAGCGACGATCTCAAAAACGCAGCGAGAGTTCTTTTTACGCGAACAGCTCAAGACGATCAAAAAAGAGCTGGGCTTGGAAAAAGATGACAAGACATGCGATCTGGAAAAATTCGAGACCCGCTTAAAGAAGCGGAAAGTTCCCGTTGACGTTCAGACGGTCATTACTGAAGAAATGGACAAATTGAGCGTCTTGGAAGTTCAATCTGCCGAGTATGCAGTTTGCAGAAACTATCTGGATTGGCTCACCACGGTCCCGTGGGGGATTTTCAGCACGGGGGCAAGCGAGGGGGTCGATATCCAATTTGCGAAAAAAGTTTTGGAAGAAGACCACTACGGATTGAACGATATCAAAGAGAGGATCTTGGAGTTCATCGCTGTCGGCAAACTTTCAGGCGGCGTCAAAGGGAACATCATCTGCCTTGTCGGACCTCCAGGAGTTGGAAAGACGAGCATCGGCAAGAGCATCGCAAGGGCCCTCAATCGACCGTTCTACCGCTTTTCTGTCGGCGGCATGCGCGATGAAGCGGAGATCAAAGGCCACCGCCGCACTTACATCGGCGCTATGCCGGGCAAAATGATCCAGGCCCTCAAGTTCACCCAAACGATGGACCCTGTGATCATGCTCGATGAAGTGGACAAGATGGTGTCAAGCTATCACGGCGACCCGGCTTCTGCGCTTCTTGAGGTGCTCGATCCGGAACAAAACAAAGACTTCCTTGACCATTACCTCGATGTGCGCTGCGACTTGTCGAACATTCTGTTTATTGTGACAGCCAACGTTTTAGACACGATCCCTGAGCCGCTTAAGGACAGGATGGACGTGCTGCGCCTTTCAGGCTACATCCTCGAAGAAAAAGTCCAGATCGCTCAAAAGTACCTGATTCCTCGCAACCGGAAATCGATGGGCTTGAAAACATCCGATACCGACTTTACGCGCGGAGCGCTGTCCCACATCATCAATGGCTATGCGCGCGAATCAGGCGTGAGAAGTTTGGAGAACCACATCAAGAAGATCTTGCGCAAAGTGGCTGTCCAAGTTGTCGATGCCAATGAGAAAAAGGGGAAGTCGAAGGCCAAATTTGAAAAGCAGCTTGTCAGTGAAAAGAACCTTCAAAAGTTTTTAGGCAAGCCGATCTTTACGACGGACCGTTATTATGAACGGACTCCCGTGGGTGTGTGCATGGGGCTTGCTTGGACGTCGCTTGGCGGAGCTACCTTGTACGTGGAAGCGATCAAAGTTCCTGCCGAAAAGATGGAAATGAAGCTGACCGGACAAGCCGGCGATGTGATGAAGGAATCCTCTCAGATCGCATGGACCTACCTCTACAGCAGACTTGCCGACTATGCTCCAAAGATCCCATTTTTTGAAAAATGCCAAGTTCATTTGCATATCCCGGAAGGCGCGACCCCTAAAGATGGGCCTTCTGCCGGCATCACGATGACGACTGCTTTGCTTTCATTGCTACGCAACGAGCCTGTTATCGAGGATCTGGGAATGACAGGGGAGTTGACCCTGACAGGAAAAATTCTTCCGATCGGCGGATTGAAGGAGAAGCTGATCGCAGCAAAACGCTCAGGTGCAAAAGTGCTCATTTTTCCGCAAGACAACCAAAGGGATTACGACGAGCTGCCCGCTTATATCAAAAAAGGGATCAAAGCCCACTTTGTGACCCACTTTGATGAAGTGTTTCAGATTGCTTTCCCCAAGTCTAAGAGGAAGTGACATGAGCCGCATGTTGTCAGCAGAGTGGTTTTCAGAAGCGGTCCGCGTCAAATACATTGATCCTTCCGAGCTTGAACAAAAAGTGAAGGATATCAAAGATCAAGGCAAGACGATCGCTACCCTCAATGGCTCGTTCGACCTGATGCATGCAGGGCATCTCGAAATGATCTATCAAGCTTCGCTGCAAGCCGACGTCTTGATTGTCGGATTAAATACAGACCGGTCGATCCAGACGTATAAAAGTCCCTTGCGTCCGATTATCCCTTTGGAATACCGTCTGCAAATGATGGCAGCTCTTGAAATGGTCGATTTCGTCACGTGGTTTGATGAGACAGATCCGAGGCAGATGCTGAAAAAAATCCAGCCCCATGTGCATGTCAATGGAGCTGAATATGGAGAGAACTGCATCGAGGCGGAAACGGTCCGCTCTTGCGGAGGAAGGGTTCACATTGTGCAGCTGGTCCCCGGCCTTTCCACATCACAGGTGATCAAGAAAATACAGAGCATATGCGGTTAATTGGAACATTCGATACGGAAAAAGAGGCTTATACGCTCTATTCCTTTTTATTAAAGGAAGGGGTGCAGAACGTCTATGAACCTTATCATGATGAGCAGCAGCAAAAAAAACGGTACCGGATCTGGGTCTTTGATGAAGATGACCTCTCTCGTGCCATCGAATGGTTGGAGAAGTATAAGGAAAATCCGAATGCTCCAGAGTTCCAGCATGTCCAGATCCCTTTGGTCGCGCTAACGCCCCCTGCCGAGTCCGCTCCCAAACAAGATGAAGACCTTCAGATGCAGCTCCCTCCTTTGCTGCCAAAGTTGCGGCGCAAGCGTTTCCAAATGGCCCTTACCCAGTTTATCATTGGGATTTGCGTCTTCCTATTCTTGTGGAACGATCTTCAGGAAGCTGAGGTGCTGCAGGAAAAAGGCGCATTGGCCCTCCAGATCGCTTTTACTCCTTTGCAGCGGGCATTGATCTACGACTATCCGAACTCTTTCAAATATATCGATGAG
The DNA here is from genome assembly GCA_018240225.1 of Verrucomicrobiota bacterium. GTDB lineage: Bacteria > Chlamydiota > Chlamydiia > Chlamydiales > Rhabdochlamydiaceae > Acherontichlamydia > Acherontichlamydia pituitae. The sequence continues at coordinate 4,001 of JAFEGF010000102.1, read as the reverse complement.
CTGATCTCCCTCTATCCCATTAAGACCTTTAAAGATGTCAAAGAACTTCCTCCCGATGCGCAAGCCCTCTTTGCTCAAGCAGAGCAGGCTCCTTCGTGGAAAGGTCTCTATGAATTTTTCCGCGAAGTCAAAAAAGCGGGATGGGAAAAAGCTAAAAACGTCCCCCTGTTTGAAAAGATCCGGCAAGGAGAGTTCTGGCGCCTCTTTACACCTTGTCTTCTTCATAGGGACTTTCTCCACATCCTATTCAATATGGCCTGGGCTTGGATATTGGGCAAACAGATCGAAGAGCGGGTCCGCCGATGGAAAATCGTCCTGCTCATTGTCATTATCGGCGTCATTTCCAATACCGCGCAATATCTTGTCAGCGGCCCCTACTTTTTAGGGTATTCCGGCGTGGTCGTTGGTTTGGCAGGATTTATTTGGATGCGGCAGAGGCAGGCCCCTTGGGAAGGGTATCCTTTGGCCAAAGGGACGGCGCTGTTCCTCCTCTTTTTTGTCCTGGCCATGTTCATTCTTGAGCTGCTCACCTTTGGGCTTCAGATGTTCTCGGTCATCGATATTTCGGCCAACATCGCTAATACTGCCCATATCGTCGGAGGCCTTTGCGGCCTTGCGCTAGGCAGGCTTTCCTTCTTTGCGCGAGGCAAGCCATGACAGTGCGCGATATCGTCATTTTAGGATGCTCGAGCCAGCAGCCGACCCGCACGCGGAACCACGGCGCCTATCTTGTCCGATGGAATGAGGAAGGACTCCTTTTCGATCCGGGCGAAGGAACGCAGCGCCAGTTCATTTTTGCCAATGTCGCGCCTACCTGCGTGACCCGGATCTTCGTCAGCCATTTTCATGGTGACCACTGCTTAGGCCTCGGCTCGATGCTGATGCGGCTTAACCTCGATAAGGTCACCCATCCGATCCACTGCTACTACCCTGCAAGCGGGCAGACCTATTTTGAGAGGCTCCGCTTTGGAACGATCTACCACCAGAACATCGAAGTGATCGAGCACCCTGTGCGCAGCGAGGGGGTTGTCCACGATGACGGGCGTTTCCGCATTGAGGCGCGCTTCTTAGAGCATGGAGTCGACAACATCGGCTGGCGGGTCACGGAAGCGGACACGCGCAAGTTTGATAAAGACAAGCTCAATGCAATGGGGGTAAAAGGCCCGCTCGTGCGCACCCTTGAAAAAGAGGGAGTTGTCCTTATTGACGGCCGCAAGGTCTATCTCGATGATGTCAGCCAGATCCGCCCTGGAGGCGTCCTTGCTGTCACGATCGACACGCTTCCCTGCCAAGCAGCCATCGATATCGCCAGGGATGCCAAGATCCTCATCTGCGAAAGCACCTATCTCGAAGAACATCGTCATTTGGCTGAAAAGCACCACCATCTCACAGCAAAGCAAGCTGCCCAGATCGCAAAATCTGCAGGCGTAAAGCAGCTCATCCTGACCCATTTTTCAGCGCGTTATCAAGACGTCGATGACTTTGGCCGGGAGGCCAAAGAGATCTTTCCTAATACCTGGGTCGCCGAAGACCTGAAAGTATTTCCGTTTACTTATTAGACCGCTTTCAAAATTTCATTTATCCATTAAAATCGATCTTTTATCTCTGATTTTTATCGCAACTCCTTAAAGACTCATTCAAGTCATCTCGTCGATGCGATCCTATGCAGCTTGCTGCCTTAGAAAAATCAGAGAAAAAATCTTCGATTTTTCTGGGCAAAGCAAATTTCGAAAGAGGTCTATTGATTCTCTAAATCCCGATAAAGCAGCTCAAGCTCTTGGATCAGGGCTTGGGTCGATTCAGGGTATTTGACAAACTCTTGCATGATCCGGCTCAAGTCGGTGTTTTCCGGCTGAGCAGAATCAAAGTTTAGCGCAGCGCCGAGAAGAGACACGTTCATCGTGGCGCCCGGCACATCGAGAGGCTGGTTAAGGATATTGAACAGGATTTCAGCAGAATCTTGAAGATTTTCCCTTAGCATCACGACCCCCTTATTTTATATTAAGAGATTGGTTCACGATTTCATTAAGAGCGCTTACGTTATTTGCCATGTTCGACAAAAAATCACTGTTATTAACCTGAGACTGGTCTGTTGAGAGGTTGCTCAAGTTTTGGATCAACTGTCCTACTTGGGTTTGCATCTGCTGGGCAAGCGCCGGAACATTTTGCGAAGATTGTTCCGGTGGAAGTGGAGAGACGCTGCCAGCGCCGCCAATGGAGGATGTCATCTTTTGCCCCCCCTTCGATAATGCCTTCCGCTGATGCGCCGGGTCTTGCGTCTGCGCGTTCCCTCGCTTAGATAGTTTTCTGTAGGTTCGAAAACGAAAGAGGTTTGAGTCGGCCAGCCGGCCAACGGCGGTAGAGGGATAGACATGCAAAAGACCTATGCTTATTTACTTTAATTTATATTCGATTATTTAATTTGTCAAATTAAGAATATTCATTTTTACGAATAAGGTTGTAAGTTATTGAAAATTAATTAAGTGCAAAATCTAATCCGAATTTGCTTAATCAGATCTTAAGTTGTTTGTAATAAGATGTTTGTGAAATTTTTTACGAAAAGAGAGGATTGATTAAACCATTTAATATTTCCTTAATTATTTGGTTATATAATCAATGTTGAGAAGAAATAGATATTATTAAAATTAAAAAAGGTGTTTTTATGGCGTATGGAGATTTCTCTTCTCCTGTAGATATGAATCCTTCTTATTCTGTCTATATGGGAGGAAATGGTGGTAATGAGATTGGTTCATGGGAGCGTCCTGTAGAAGGGGCTGACAAAAAAAGCCAAGTTTCTGTTGTTACCCCTCAAGTTAAGCAATCGAAAGCGACTGTATTCATGCGAAATGTCGCCTTAGCTATTGCTCGTAAAATTGATCGAGTCTGGGACCGTATGAATCCGGGACATCAAGGAAGCGCAATAAATCTTGTGAACGACATTTTCCATAACCCAACTATCTCCGCGCCTCGAGAAAATGATCGAATGGCACCTGCTGTATATGTTCATGCTAGACGGGAACAAGTCCAAGCCTTATTTACTCTCCGATCGGAAATACTCCAATTGGGAAGTGAAAATGGTAATGAAGCTGAAATAGAATCGAAAGTACAAGAATACGATGCGTTGCTTGCAACTGTAGGCGGCACTAAAGGTGAATTTTATCGACAGGTGAATAATTTGGGCGAATCAATCATGAATGAATATGCTGCTAAGCAAAAAGAAAAAAACAAAAATCTTCCCAATGAAGCAGATCAGCAACCAGCATATAACTTTGACCCCGAAATGGAAGCTCTTAAAGCGATGCTGACGGATCCAACTAATCGATTCATTGATGGAAAAGTAAGTGGAGAGCGTGTTGAATCTGATAAACCATATATCGATGATCATTTTGAAATAGAATCAGATCCATGGAATTGGCAGGTTCCTAACACTGCTGGACGGTCGGTACGCGCTGCAATGGATGAGTTGCTTCAAAGAACGAAAACTGTCGAAGAAGGCGGCAGAGGATTGGTTCCTAATTTTCGAATTGCTGCAAATGAAACAGAAGTTAAGCGTTGGATGGTCGAATGTCCTACAAATTTTTCTAATGCATCGGATGAAGATCTGACTAATTATATTAAAAGACGATTAGGTGCAGATGGAGTTTTTGCTTCAGGCATGTCGCGCCAACAGATGCAAGAGTTTAATGAAAGAGCAGCCAATCTTTCACCTGAAGATAAAACGAAGCTGGTCCATGATATCCGAGAATGCTTGCTTAAGGATAGAACTGGTAAGATTTCGCAACAAGTAAGCGAGTTCGTGAAATTGATCGGCCTCTTATATAAAAAGACTGATGGTGATGTGACAAGTTCAAACAATACTCAGTCCTTTCTGGTAGCGCTAGCTGGCCCATTTACAGCTAAAGTGCAAGAGGTTGAAAATCTTGAAGGTAAATCCAACATGTTACCTATTCAAACTGAAGAGCTCATTGCATTTATTTGTGAAAACTATGAGCAAATTCTCC
>JAFEGF010000101.1 GCA_018240225.1 Verrucomicrobiota bacterium | reverse complement strand
ATGATATTCTCACCTTATCCGCACAAGCTTTACTTCGCTTGCACGTCACTTCTCTTCCACTGTCAAAACATCTTTGCAAGGTCTTCAGCCTTTGCTTTTCCTTTCGCTTTCACCGTTCATTCAGTTATTCTCAAAAGGAAGTCAAGAACATACAAAATGTCCGCAATTTTCCGCAAATGCTATTTCAAATTTCCTATTTTTTCAGATCCCGTTTCACCTAATTTCTCCTGGGAAAATCGATTTCCGATATTTTTTTTCGAGCCACAATTTTTCTGCTTCGTTCAACGATTAATCAGACTACCAACGGGAACAAGAGGAAATCGGGAAAGGCCTCAATTCCTGTACTAGCGCTTCTTCTAACCAGCCAAGTTAGACATTTGAAGTATTTTTGTTGTAGTTTTATGAGGCTAGCCGTTCTAACGAAAAGTCAGTGGAGTATATATCGAAGACTTTGGATACGCACAGAAGATACGGTGCATCTCCTATCAGAGGGGCAGTCGAAACGGACTTAGCTGTCATTCGGTCCATGCGAAGCTATGGTAAGTCAGACTTTCCTACAAACTGGCCTGTGTAAAGAATAGCGAAGCTTCCTTGCAGCCTAGAGGCCTTCAATCATTCGCTAATTAAGGTGGAAGCTCAGCTACTGCTGGAGCCACACAATAGGCAATTCTTTAAGCTGTTTTGTTATAAACTAAGTCCCTTAAATGATGGATAGATTTCACCTCCTACAATACATTCCAAGAGAAACTTTATTTAATAACTTTTAAATTAAGACTGAAATTGCCTATTATTGTTCTTACCCTTATCATAATTTTACATCTTTAAAAAACGGGGAGTTTTTATGGCGTTTCAAATCAATTCTTCACACCTTCTGGCTCATGAAAGCCGTATTATTGGCGAAACGATTCAAAATATATTTGAGCAAGGAAATATTGCAAAATTAACTACTGATCTCGGCTTTGATGTGAATGCGGGGTTTCTTCCTTTAGAAGCAAAAGAATATTCCAAGGGAGTTGTGGAATACGTGCTTGCCACAATCAAAAAAAATCAATTAGCTCAATCTTGCTATCAAGAGGATAGGGAACCTATCATTCGGGAATTTGCCATCCCTCTAATTGAAGGGGAAATCTCAAAAGTTTGCAAGCTAGTGCCCCGATCTCAAATTTCTTATCCTGATGTACGGATAGGCTCCCTGATTAGTCTTGCGATTTCTTGGGTCTTCCCTAGCCGCGATACCCAATAAGCAAGCGGTCTCAGCTTAAGAAATACGAGCTTAAGTTATAAACAGCATGGGCCATCAATGCGGTTTGAAAATCTAATTGGGTAGCAATTACCGCATAGCCTATCCCACTTGCCAAGAGTCCCATGGCGCGTCCTGGGTTGTGAGGATTAACTCCGCTCGATCGTTCATGCGAGTATGTAAATCCAACGGCAGAAAACAGGACTGTTGCCAATTTGGCAATATCACCAGCAGTGCACCCCATATCGCCTACTGTAAAAAGAGCCGAATTCAACATCTCTGTGTTATCAATTTGGCTAAAGATCACAACCAATGGCAGCCTGAAAACTAACTCTTCTACCATCGGACATGCAATAACGGAATGGGAAGCGGGATTGTAATCGTTATAAGGAATATGCCGTGTGATCCATTGTGGAATGTGTATCTTATCGCTTAACGGCGCGGTTACTTTCATGAGCAAAAAGTCGCCTAAATTGCGAAACGGCGCTTTTACGGTTTCTGGAACCAAATTGCTTACTGTTAAGCGCCCTCCAGTCAACGATGAACCTTTTTGACCAAGCCATACTCCCATTGAGTTCACAGCCTGCTGTCCAATAGCACATCCGATTACTTTAGCCCCTGCTTTTACCAGAGAACTGGTAGCTACCGCAGAAACACCTTCATAGACACAACTTGCAGCCTGACCAACAAAGCTCATTTTTTTACCCATTTTTATTTTTAAGTTTTTCGCTTTTTTCAAATCAAAATTTTAATAATTAATTTTAATATTGTCAATTATTTAATTAAATCTATCTATTTATTTAACTCTTTAACAATCAGAAGCCTTTAATCAAGAACAGATTTTTACTAAAACTCTTTCCATCTTTTATTTCGTTATAAGTATTTCTATATCAATGGTTTATGCGTTTATAATTGCATCAAAGAGAGCAATAGGAAGGATTAAGGGCAATAATAAGCCCTAATGACTCTCAATAAAGAAAAAGAATAGATGGGAAAACCCCTACTAACGAATGTAACGGTCCCAAGACCCATACCTTTCACGCACGACTCCCCTAGGGATAGAAAGGGCGATTGCAGCAAGCCCAATGACAACAGCATTCCAACCTACGGACATCGATAGATCGGACCCGATTACAGGCAAGGCGACCAAAAGCAGTCCAAATAAACTGATCACAAACCGCGCCATCCGATAGACTTCGACCATGGAGACCACTGAGAAGGTGATCATAAAGGGGCCAATGATGTATTCGATCGTGGCCAAGGTCCCGATCCCTGAAAAGAGATAGGGGCTCACCATCAGATATGCACCCAGAATCGCCAGCACGACCAGGTTCCAACAGGGATAAAATCCCCAGGCCATTTCCCCTTTTTTACGGTTTCTTGGCCTCGCAACGAGATCTGCACCATTAAGTTTCTTTCCTTTCCACAGAACCTTCCAAAACGAGTCTCCTTGCGCGACAGCCTTTTTTAGAAAACTGGCCGTTGCAATGAGTTCAGATCCTGAAAGGAGGATCATTATCAGCATGCAAGCTGCTGTCGCCAAACACCATGCGCACCAGGCCCCAACAACAACAGGTTGCAGGATGATCAAGACGATGCTGGCTAATCCAACAGGGACGACAAGAATTCCGAATGAAAACACAAGCCAGGGCATCGTATGCCAACGTCTTGTTCCGCCATGCCATCCTAATAAAAATTCTAATGTATACCCAAATGCTCCCAATCCTGCATCGGAAACGGGGAAGTCATGCGAGATCTTCGAGGTAATCACACGCAGCGATCCGTTATTGAAAATAGGATCCCACATCTCATCGATATATCCGAGCTGATATGCAGCTAAGTATCGGGAAAATGTCCAACAAAGCATGGCAAGTCCCACGGTCAAGATCCGAGGAAGCCAGCTGGAGGGGTTATATGACCATCCTTCTGGTATACCCGACCCTGCTTCGCTCTCAGCAAGGCGGTTGCTTGTCAAATAAAACGATAGAGCGATAAGAATGACGCCGATCAGGGTATCATTGAGGTAGTTCAAAGAGGTTGGCGCCCAGAAAACAAGGGGGGCCAACTGCAGCCAAACGCCTAAGCCTGCAATCGACCAGCCTGACCAGACGCGGCGAGGAGCTAATGAAAGGACGCTAAGGGCGATGATCAGCATCCCTGTCAAGATATCGCTGCAGAGTAGGACTTTGCTTTTAAACTCGAAGGTTAGTGGGACAGCAATCAACCAAAAGCCGATCGCAATGCAAAGCAGAGCTACTTTCCTTTTGTTCTCATCCATGTAGGCTACCCATGCAAACGGTTTTCATCATACCAGGTCGTATGGTCTTTCTGGACTTCGCGGGCCCAAAGCGGGATCGTGTCTTGCAGCCGATGTTTGGGCTCCCATCCCAAGAACTTTTTTGCGCGCGAGATATCGAGGCAATAATGGTCGTCTGCAAAATCGATCATCCAGGGTTTGATGAATGACTTCTTTACAAAAGGAAGATGTTCTTGGAACCAGGCGCCCACTTTTGCAACGCGCTTAGGAATGCTCCATGTCTTCCATTCTTTTTTGTGGATAAGCCTTTGCATCTCACGTTGGATCGCTTCATAGCTCATTGTCTCCGGTTCCCCAATCAGCAATGTGAGCTCGGATGGAAGGGTCTTCCGTTTCTCCACGCACAGCCAAATCGATTCGATCAGGTCATCCATATGGACAAAGGATGCACCGTGGGATGTGTCTCCTGCAAACAGATGGCCTTCCAGTTGATTTTCGTAGATCCTCTGAAGCTGGTTTGAAAGGGGGATCGAATGGCAATCGTCATCGTAGACTCCTGCTATGCGCAAGATAACACTTGGAATATTGCCTTTCTCTTTGCGGATAATATCTTCGGTCTGCACTTTCGAAAGAGGGTATCCCCATGCTGTCGACAAGGGAGAGTCCTCTGTGATCTTTTCTCCGACAGCGCAAGGCTGATGCGCCAGCATGGAACTGGAAAAGATAAATTGTTCGACGTCAAACTCCTGGAGCTTTTTTAACAGGTGCTGAGTTCCTTTAACGGTGATCCGATCATATTGAGAGCTCCACCTGCTGTTGAAGCTATAATAGGCTGCAAGATGGACGAACGATGCGATTTTTCCTCCATAGGTCTTCATCACATAATCCATAGCTTCCTTGACGCTTTCTTCCGATGCCATGTCCATCAAGACAAATTCGACGTCGGGAAGATGGCCTGTCAACATAATATCAAAGCCGACGATCTGATATTTTTCGGAAAACCGTTCTGCAGCTTTAAACCCTATCCGTCCGCTGCAACCTGTGATTAGGACTACCTCGCGCTCAGCCATATGCCTCCATTCGTTCAAATTTTTACTTTACAGTATTTTTCAAATTTTGCAAGTACGAGGTTATAACAAAACGAGCAAAGAGTTATTTTGCGGGTATCCGCATTTTGCAACTGGCTCTTTTTCTAGACTGTGGACTATAAAGCTATTACACTCGGCTTTTCGTTCTAAATGGGTAAAGAATGGACAACCAACGATTATTTTTTGGCGTGCAGATCGAAGCGCCGTGGCCTCATGAACTGCCACAAGGGAGGATCCTTGCGGAAGATGTAAGGCATATCACCGTTGCATTCTTAGGCAATGGCAACTTTGCCAATCTCCATAGCAATCTCTCTGCGATCCCTTTGCCCGATTTCAAGATCGGATTTGCCGCGATTGCAGACAATCTCATCTTTTTGCCTCGAGAGACGCCGCGGGTCGTTGCTGCCACTGTCCATTGGCTTAATGGGTTCCATTCACTTCTCGATTGGCAGCAATTGCTGGCCCAATGGCTTATATCTTTGGGATTCCACATGGACAAACGCCCCTTTTTGCCACATATTACCGTGGCAAGAGCACCATTTGATCCCGAGTCTTGGAAAAAAGCCTTCCATTCCCTTCCTTTTGTTGCCAAAGCTATCCATCTTTATGAGAGCTTGGGCAATCTTCAGTACAAACCGATATGGACTCATCGATTGATTCCCCCTTTTGAAGAATTGGACCATACGGCCGATATCGCATTCCTGATACGGGGGGCCAGCCTGCAAGAGATCCACCTTAACGCGCAGATTGCCATGAGCTTTAAACATCCTTCCCTGATCCGCTATTTTGCCAAAAACCTCTGCAGCAGCCTCGATGAGATCATCATCGATCTGAACAGGATGATCACGGAGATCGACAGCGAGGAAGGTTCCCCTTTCAAGGCTGTTAGCTTTCATGGCCAAGTGAAACAAACTTCTGAACACGTTTTGACATGGGAGATGATCATCGATGTCTAAGCACAACCTAAAAAAAATCGGCCCATGCACCTATGTCCTGCCTCAAGAAGGGGGAATGAAAGTCCCTGGCCTGATCATCGCTTCGGAACAGCTTTTAGAAGGGATCGATATCGAAAAGCCTTTGGAACAAGTGCGCAATGTCGCATTCCTTCCCGGAATTGTCGGCTACAGCATCGCCATGCCCGATATCCATTGGGGATATGGGTTTCCTATCGGCGGCGTTGCAGCGATGGATGCAGAGACGGGAGTGATCAGTCCTGGAGGGGTTGGTTATGATATCAATTGCGGGGTTCGATTGGCGATCGTTCCCGAACTCTTTTCATCCATAACTGCCCATGCTAAACAAGACCTCATCCAACGGGTCTTTCAATTTGTCCCTTCTGGCGTCGGGCGAGGACATCGCGGCGGCCAGACATTAAGCGAAGGGGACTACAATCAGCTGCTCAAAATGGGAGCCCGCTGGTCTGTCGACAGAGGATTTGGATTTCCTTCCGACCTCGACCACACGGAAAGCAACGGAAGGATAGAGGGTGCAGATCCCAAAGCGATCTCTTCCGATGCCAAACTAAGAGGCAGGGACCAGCTCGGAAGCATCGGCTCCGGCAACCACTTTGTCGAAATCGGAGAAGTTGAAAAAATCTACCTGCCTGCAATCGCGGAAAGCTGGGGTGTTAAAGAAGGGCTGACCTATGTCCTCATCCACTCTGGATCGCGAGGGTTCGGCCATCAAGTCTGCCAAGACGCATTGAATAGTTTTGTCCGGCAAGGGTACGCAGAAGGACTTCCCGATAAGCAATTGGTCGCAGCTCCGATCCACAGTCCGGCAGGCCAGCAGTATTTCGGCGCAATGGCCGCAGCGGCAAACTTTGCGTTCAACAACCGTCAGCATATTTTGCATGAAGTCAGACAGGCATTCGCCCAGGTTCTCCATATCAAGCCGGAAGATGTCCGCCTGATCTACGACGTCTGCCATAATATCGCAAAGTTCGAAACGCATATTATTGATGGAAAAGGAAGAAAGCTCTGCGTCCACCGCAAGGGCGCAACGCGCGCTTATGGGCCCGGCGCAGAGGAACTCTCCCCTCTTTTTCAGAAGACGGGCCAGCCTGTCCTAGTCCCTGGAGATATGGCGAGGGCCTCCCATCTCATGGTGGGTTTAGGCAATCCGCTGACCTGGTGCAGCTCTTGCCATGGCGCCGGCCGAGCAAGAAGCCGTATCAAATCGATGGCGGCATGGAAAGGCAGGGATATGATCCACCACATGTCCAGCCAAGGAGTCACCGTCCTTGCCACTTCGAAACGGACAATTGCAGAAGAGATGCCAGACGCCTACAAAGATGTGGATGAAGTTGTCCAGGCAGTCCAAGAGGCTGGTCTTGCAAATATGGTCGCACGATTAAAGCCACACCTTGTCATAAAAGGTTGAAAACTGCTAAGTCGAAGAAAAAGGGGACCTTTATGCGCAAGCTTGTTTATTCGTCATTATTATGCTTTTCCAGCCTATGTTTTGCCCAAGATACTTCCCAGCAGCCAACAAGCGATGCAGCTCTCCAGAGGTTAATGGAGGGAAACAAACGGTTCACTTCCGGTCAGCCGATCCATAAGAATTTAGGCTTGGAAGGGCTTTCTGCTTTAAAAGAAGGACAAGAGCCCTTTGCAATCATCGTTGGATGTTCCGATTCCCGAGTCCCTCCCGAGATCGTTTTCGACCAAGGGCTTGGAGATATTTTTGTAGTTCGAGTCGCTGGAAATGTCGTCGGACCTATAGAACTGGACTCTGTGGAATTTGCAGTCGATAAGCTTCATTGTCCTCTGGTCATTGTCTTAGGCCATGAGAACTGCGGCGCTGTGAAAGCAACATTGCTGGGACAAGAAAATGTTCCCGAGCTGGACAACATCTATCCTTTGATCGCTCCTGCGCTCAAGAAATGCCAGGCGCAAAAAGGGGATATTTTGATGAATGCTATTAAATGCAACGTCAAAGAAGGGGTCGGCTACCTGAAATCGACGCCATTGATCGCAAAACACATCGCCGCTAACCGTGTAAAAATTGTGGGCGGCTATTACGATTTTGACCACGGCAAAGTAATGATCATTCCCGACTAAGAAGTTTTCTCGCTTTCTTGAACACGCTTAAGAGGGTGTTGCAGATTTAAGCTTCTGTCGATTTTTCGGTTCTTTTGAGCCGATTTTTGAGCCAAATGATGAGGGTAATATCAACTTTCGATATGACCCTCATCATTTGGCTCAAAAATCGGCCAAAATAATCCAAAAACTCGACGAAGCCTTAATTCAGCAACGCCCTCTAAGGTTGCCTCGTCCCAGCTCAACGAGATAGTTAGCACCTGCCGTCATGAGCGTAATGCTCCATGTCTTTGGGATCATTCCCCGCGCCAGTCCTCGAAGTCCTTGATGCGAAGTGATATGGCCAAGCGCGGCCAAGTAAGAAGAACCTCTGGCCTGTTGCGCCTGCTCTCTGACGTAGGGATGAAACTGGAGAACGTTCTTCAATCGTTCCGGAAGATAGACCGCTGCAGTTGTTAAGACGCCTTGGATGGGAGATTTAATGATTGCGCCTGCCAAAGAATGGGGGTCGATCGGAGTTGCCTCCATGCAGCGGTTGGCAGCCAGCTCTGAATAGGAGAACATCCACACTGTTGCCGCTTGCCGCAGTCCATTGGCCAAAGAGCCTGCATATAAATGGCTGACGAGCGATTGGCCCGGCTGAAGCGACTCTCTGACCCCTTTTCCCGATTGCCACATGGTCCTTGCCGTATCGAAAGGATTGATCATAGCTTCCCCTGCTCCCCAGAGCAGTGAAACGATGATGGCCGTTTTCAATGTCGCATTCGCATCTTCTCGATCACGAAAATATTGCTCGAAGCCAGGCTTTGCAAAAGTTAATACCCCCACTTTGATAAACA
>JAFEGF010000100.1 GCA_018240225.1 Verrucomicrobiota bacterium | reverse complement strand
CCATCTCTTGGGGGGTGTCGCATAGTGGCAATTGCAGGGGACTGTAAATCCCCCGACTTCGGTCTTCGTGTGTTCGAGTCACACCGCCCCCAATAATAAAAACCCGCATTTTGCGGGTTTTTTTATTGGGGGCGGTGTTTTGCTAAGCAAAACCCGGTTCGTGCCCAAGGGCACTTCACCTGCTTTGCACTACGCAGGTCCACCGGACCTTCTCCGTGTCTCCGCAGCCAAGAGTTTGGCTTCCGTATGTGACTCGAGTCGAAGGGCCTGCAGGCCCGAGCCCCCGTAGTCGCGGAAGCGGCGCGAGGGGGAACACCGCATTTAAGACCCACCTGCATCGCCCAACTTAACTAAGTTGGGCTGTTTCGACGCCAGCTGCGCCTCTTCTATATTCTACAGAGGATCAATAGTGGATTCGCTTCTGCTTAGCTTTGCGAAGTTGGGTATTATTTAAAGATCAGTTGAAAGTAATTTATTCTCTTAAGTATTCTTCCAAGCCATGTGTAAGTACTTATTTGTTTTTTGCTCTTTTTTGAGTCTTTCTGTGTTTGGCGAAGAAGCGCATAAAATTGTCTATTTGGTCTCACCTCCAAGATCTCTTTCTGTTGGTTTTTTGCGGATGATGCAGGCACGTGGCGATTTTAAGATCTACCATGAGCCGACTATCAACGCTCACCATTTGATGAACCAACATCTATTTTGTCGTGATTGGTATAGAGAGAAAGCCTTTCAGACATTTGAAGAAGTCAAGAAAGCGATTTTTAAAGAGGAGTCCAATGTTTTTGTCAAAGAGATGAGTTTTTCTTTGTTGACGTTCATTGATGAAGACTTAATAAAAAACGAGAACGTCTATTTCGTGTTTCTATTTCGTGATCCACATCATGCGATTATCTCTCTTTATAAAAAGATAGGTTCGATTGTTGAGGACTTTCATGATGCAGTTGGCTATGAAGCTGCTTATGAAATTTTTCAAAAGATCGTCGAAAATAAAGCAAGACGACCTTTGATTTTGTTTTCCGAAGAACTCGCCTCCAAACCCAAGGAGGTAATCGTTCAATTTTGCAATTATGTGGGAGTTCCTTTCGATGAAAATTCTCTTACTTGGCCAAGCTTAGGAGAGAATTTCAGCGGATACCACGAATGGCATGAATGCAAAAAAACTGAACTGACACAGCATTGGCATGGAAATGCAATTCAAAGCACGCAATTTGGTCCATTGACAACTTACCAGATAGATTCCCAAGGAAATCCCACTTTCTCGGAAATTCAAGATCTCTCTGATCGTGAAGAATGTAAAAAAGCTTATATAAAAGCTCTTCCTTATTACTTATTCTTCAAAGACAGAGCAGCGTTTGAGTAAAGTGCTAGCGATTTTATGCGCTATTTTTTCCAGCTCAATTGCGCAGAGTTCTATTTCTCTTGAAGAGTATGCTGAAATAGCTGGGGATGTAGATCTTGTAGCTCACCGTATTCCTGCTCTCAATTAGAATGGGGCTTCGATATATTTTTCTACTGAGCTAACAGAATCTTTCCCGGCAGGACGAGCGAAGCTTGCTGCGAGAGGATCAAGCCTTCTCCAAATATATGATAGAAGCGTTATCTGAGGATCTTGCCAAGCTCGGATGAGCTTGGCAAAATAGTGAACGAGGTTAAAACGAAATCACGCGTTATAGGTCGAACTGAATGCCAAAAGCAAATCCATTATATTGCATGTTTTGAATTTTAACATTCCATGGAGTCGTATGTGCGTGAGTAGTGTATACTGTCGATCCAAAGATGTAATTAGTGAAATCCGTGTACAAATAGCGATATTCTCCAAAAATATGGAACCAGCGGATGTTATAACGAAGTCCTGCCTTTACCTGGCCTGCAAATGTCCAGCAAGAGTCATGCGTCCTTGAGTTGAAATGGTTAATGCCCGGCTCTGGCGGAGCTACTTGTAAAGACTTAGCATGGTGAAGAGCTATACGTGTTGCACCAACACCGAGCCCAATGTAAGGGGATAATTTCCAGCTATTGTTCAGCGACAATATAAAATTGGCTAGATAGACGCCCGAATTCATACGAAAGGTATCCAAGAAGTCATGCTCAGGCAGTCTGAATGTGTCTGTAGCATTCATGAGATGCCCTTTTAAGTGGCGGCTAAACCAATACCCTTCGATCTCTGCTCCTGGAGCAAAGTACCAGTGTCTGCATTTATTAATGCATTTTGACCACTCATATCCAATTTGTACGCCGCCAAATCCAGGACTGTTTTTCTTTAAGTGGCCACGACCCTCTACAGCTAACGGACCATCGCTTGTAATTTCAGAAAACAATGCTGTTCCCATTTGAAATGCTTTCGAGGCATTTGAGAACAGTTCCCCGCCAAATCCACCTATGTACACCCTGTTGCATTTTTCTTTCTTGGTGCAGTCGACTGTGTCCTTGCCTGCGGCTGTGTCTTCTGCTGCAATTAAAGAGCTAGCCATTGTGTTTAACAATAGAGCAGATAATAGGGTTAAGCAATACTTACTGCGTACGTTGAACATTTTTCTCTCCATTTATATCATGCGCTTAACTCTTTTAAGCCTGATTGCCTTTTTTGCATCAATCTTTTTTTGAAGCTGCTGGGAAGTAGAAGGCTTTTTAATCGAAAGGATCTTTCCTTTCTAGCTGAGGGAGTATTGATATTATTGAATTTTTTCAGTTATTGCTAATTGTTGATTTTAGAAATTTAAGAGTCTTTAAGAGCGGAACTGCTCTCTAAAATTTCTAAATCTCATTGAGTTCTTCCTTATGATCCGATATCTTTTTCTCCCTAAAAGGGAGGGAAGAATGAGTCTTGTTGCTTATATTGCCCGGGCGTTTTGCCGTGATTCTCTTGGGGGAAATCCCGCTGGTGTTGTCATTGTAGATCAAGAACGTCCGTTTACCTCTGCTCAAATGCAATCTGTTGCAAAAGAACTTAATTTTTCAGAAACGGTTTTTATCTCATCAACAGGGGCTCATTCTTATCAAGCTCTATATTTTACACCGACTTCTTCTATCGATTTTTGCGGGCATGCCACATTGGCCGCATTCGGAGTGCTCAAACAGATTGGAACCTTAAAGGATTCCGTTTATCAATTGGATACTCGAGCGGGAAAATGCGAAGTTGCTTTAAAAGATCGTTTGATTTTTTTGAGCCAACCCCTACCTGTTTTTGGAGAGGAGATCGAGAAGGCTGAAATCACTGCTATTTTAGGAGATTCTTTGAGTGTTGAAGAGCCTTGTCCTCGTATCGTTTCAACAGGGCTTCGCGACATTTTTGTTCGGGTGCGGGATGAAAAATGCCTTCAATCGTTGAAACCCGATCTCGAACTGATGTCCAAACTCAATAGCAAAACTCATTCAATCGGCATGCATGTATTCTCTCTAAACTCCCCAGAAAGCGCTATTACTGCTCAATGCCGTAATTTTGCCCCGCTGTATGGTATTGATGAAGAATCTGCTACTGGCTCTTCTAATGGAGCCCTTGCTTGCTACCTATTTGAGAATGGAATGCTTTCCTCAGGCACGGAACATCAATTGCTCTTCAGGCAGGGCGATAGTTTAAATGCGCCTTCAGATATTTACGTTCAACTGAAGACCCATGAAAGGACAATTGAAAAAGTGGAGTGCGGAGGAGAGGTTGTTGTCGATGAAGCTAGAGAAATGAAGGCGCCTTTAGAAAAATAAGAGAGTTCCAAATGGGAAAGCGGCTTATTCGATTCGATCAGGCCAATTTAGTATCAGATTGTGATTAGAAAAATCACAAAATGGTGTATAGGCAAGGTTTTTTTTCCGTTGATTGAAAAAAGTGGACATGCTAACTTAAAGTTGTAATAAGTATTATTTTCTAGGTAGCATTTCTTCTATTTTGAATTATTTTTCTTCCTTTCTTTTTCTTTCAGTGCATTCTTTGTAAATTATTCTTTGTTTTTCTTTTTTCTGAACAGTCTTTATTTCGAAGGGGGTTTCCATGTTTCGTCATATGCCTTTTATTTTAATTGGGATCATTCTTTTTGCAGGAATTTTTAGCCCGATGTTGCCAACAGCTTGCAAAGCAAGCCTTTACGCGGTTAGCCTTTCCCTGAAAGACATGATCATATTTGTCCTGCCGCTGATTATTTTCGGCCTGCTGTTTAAAACAGCTGTTCAGCTTGCGCGTAAAGCGACAGGGACCATTCTGTTGATCTTCGGAGGGGTCTGCTGCTCTAATTTTTTATCTACCTGGATCAGTTACTCTGTAGGAAGGGTTGCTTATCAGATGGACCTTTCGATGGTCGTTCCGAATAAAGAGAATCTCTTAGTTCCGACATGGCTTTTTCCTCTTCCGAAATGGATTGGAAATGACCATGCGATGTTGTCAGGACTGATCCTAGGTCTAGGGTTTGCCCTATTTGCGCCCCAGGCAGCAAGATCGATTTCCACGTTTTTGGAAAAAATGGTCGGGCTGATATTGAAAGGAATCCTATTTGCTATTCCGTTCTTTATTTTAGGTTTTGTTTTGAAGCTCTCCCATGAAGGAACTCTTGTTCAACTCCTTCAAGACTATGCTGGGATCCTAGCTGTCGTTGCAGGGACCATTTTTACTTATATTGCCGTTCTCTATTTTGCCGCCAATAAGTTCAACGTACGCGCGAGCATAAAAAGTATAGGAAATATGCTGCCGGCTGCTTTGACCGGCCTCGGGAGCATGTCGAGCGCAGCAGCGATGCCTCTGACGATTTTAGGGGCGGAAAAAAATGCGCGGGACCCCGATATCGCCCGTTCAATAATCCCCGCCACCGTCAATATCCATATGATCGGCGACAGTTTGGCTATCCCGATTTTTGCTTTTGCCGTGATGAAAAACTTTGGCGTTGCCGAGCCTTCCGTGCTTGCCTATCTGCAGTTTTCCCTCTATTTTGTCGTGGCTAAATTCTCTGCCGCCGCCGTTCCGGGTGGAGGGATCCTTGTCATGCTCCCAATTTTAGAAAGCAAGATGGGCTTTGATCCAGGGATGTTGTCATTGATCACAGCTCTCCACATTCTTTTTGATCCTGTAATTACATGCGCTAACGTGCTGGGCAATGGAGCGTTTGCACAGATTATTGACAGGTTGCAAGCCAGGAAGAAGACAGTATCCCTATAAGGTTTCAGCGATGTTCCAGTAATTGTCTGGATAGACTACACTCTGTTGACCTTATGCAATTTTTTTAATTGGAGGGAGCTCATGCCGCTTGATGTCGTTAAAGCAAGAAATGAAACGCCCGGCTGTACAAAAGTGCTCCATTTCAACAATGCCGGAGCATCTTTATTGCCTCTGCCTGTGATCGATGCCGTCAATGGATATTTCCGGTTGGAGATCGAAGCGGGCGGCTACGAAGCTGCCGACATGGCAAAAAAGAACCTCGATCAGTTCTACGATTCTGCAGCTAAGCTGATCGGCTGCACCCGGCAGGAGATCGCCTACTTTGAAAGCGCCACGCGGGCGTGGGACATGGTCTTTTATTCCCTTTCATTCAAGCCTGGCGATCGGATTTTGACCTCGAAAGCAGAGTATGCAAGCAGCTACATCGCTTTTCTGCAGGTCGCGAAACGAACCGGGGTGAAAGTGGAGGCCGTTCCGAATGATGAGCATGGTCAGCTATCTGTTTCTGAACTCGAAAAGATGATCGATTCTCGTGTGAAGCTGATCGCTGTCGCCCATATTCCTACGCAAGGAGGGCTTGTCAACCCAGCAGCTGCCATTGGAAAAGTCGCAAAAGCGCATGGGATCTTCTATCTCCTCGATGCGACCCAGTCGGTCGGCCAAATGCCCATCGATGTAGAGGCAATCCATTGCGATGCCCTCTGCACAACAGGTCGAAAGTATCTTCGAGGTCCAAGAGGCACAGGTTTTCTCTACATCCGGAAGTCCAAGATCGAACAGTTGGAGCCTGCAGTCCTTGACTTGCAGTCGGCCAGGTGGACTAGCTTAGACCAGTATACGATGAGCAAAGATGCGACACGGTTTGAAACGTGGGAGAGGAACTGCGCGAATGTCCTGGGGCTGAAAGCGGCTATCGAATACGCCTACTCCTGGGGGCTTGAGAATATTTGGGAAAGGATCGGAATGCTCTCTTCCGAGCTGCGCGCCAAGCTGGGATCTATCCCAGGCGTTATGGTAAGGGATATGGGAAAGCAGCTATGCGGCATTGTGACCTTTACTGTTGAAGGAATAACTGCTGAAGAAGTTTCTCTCAAACTGAGGGAAAAGGGGATCCATACGTCGGTTTCACTGGTCGAGTATGCGCGCCTGGACTTGGAAGAGCGGCATCTGACGAGCCTTGTCCGGGCCTCAGTCCACTATTACAATACAGAAGAGGAGATCGATCTCCTTTGCAAAGAGGTAGCTCGATTGGCTGCTCGTTAAGGTGACTTTGGTTTGTAGTAGTCTTCTTTCATATGCTCAGGTTCGTCAAGGCTGTTATAGTCGATAAGAATCTCTTCGCCTGCCTTAATGTCTCGGACCGCATGTACAGTTCTTTCTTTGATATTTTTGACCGCTTCAGCGTTGGACACCCGATTTTTTCTGGCGATATTAGGCGTTGAGGAGTGGTTGATATACCATCCGATCTCCATCCGGTCGAACCGCTCGGGGCATAGGCACTCTTCATCGCTGATGTAGATGCAGTATTTTAGCAAAGCCGCGGGCACATCCTTGACTTTCATTGTCCGGAGCTCGAAATTTTGATTAAACAAGAGGGTCCCAGCTGGAATATCGTGCGTTGCAAAGACCCCGACGCCTCCCAAAGGAGAGGGTTGGAGCATAAAGGAAAATTCTGACCATTGCATCGAAATGCCTCCTAAAAGTCGTCCTGCAAAAAGACATTATACTCCAGCGGTGAATTCATCCCAAGTGTTGCAAAAGGGCTTAAACAGGTTTGCAGAAGACGAGCTCATTATTTGCTGTCTTTCAAATTTGACCCGTGTTCCCAAGTGCCACCGATAGCCAAGCGAGCAGGAAGCGTTCTGATTATTGATTTTTAGGATCATGGGACGATAAGCTTGATTATTATTTTCTTGAAAGGGGAACCTATGAGCTCGTCTCCAATTGAAGTTGATGCCATTAGATGTCTATGCAGGATTGAAGGAAAAGAGTATCCAGCTGTCGGATTTGGAACTTATCCTTTCAAAGGAGAAGTGTGCGCTGAGGCTGTCAGCAACGCCGCCGAGGCGGGATATCGGATCATCGATACGGCGGCATTTTATGGAAATTTTTCCAGCATTGCAAAAGGACTGGAAGGGAAAGACCGGAGCCAGTTCTATCTCAATTCAAAAGTGTGGCATGACATGCTTCGCCCGGAAGATCTGCATCGAGATTTGAAGGAGACGCTGCAGCAGCTGAAAACTAGCTATATTGATGCCTATTTCATGCACTGGCCTAATCGAAAGATAGCGATCAAAGATACGCTCTTCGCAATGGAAGAAGAAAGGAAGAAAAAGAGGATCCGCCATATCGGATTAAGCAATGTCACAGTGAACCACTTGAAAAAAGCGCTTGAAGTAGGCGTTCCTATCACATGGGTTCAAGTAGAAATGCACCCCTACTATTACGATCCCCACTTTTTGGATTTCTGCCGAAAGCAATCAATCGTTGTGCAAACGTGGAGGCCGCTTAATTTAGGGAGGATCGGCCAGGATGTCCTGTTGCACGAGATTGGAAAAAAGCATGGGAAGACTGCATGCCAGGTAGCCCTTAGGTGGATTGTCCAGCATGGATGCATTCCAATCCCTGGCAGCAAAAGCAAGCATCACATCCAGGAAAACATCGACATTGCGAACTTCATGCTTTCCGATGAGGAGATGAAAAAGCTCGATGAAAGGGCAGGCGCAGGCAGCCGGTTCCGTTTAAACCTCGACCATGGCCTTGGATTTGCCGATGAGTTTGATCTGACTTATGAGGAATGCTGGCCCAAATAAAAGTCATTTTCAAGGTTGCAATATTCTAAAAATCAATTATTGAGGTAGTTTTGCAACTGCCTCAATTACTTGTTTGTTTTTGCCTTGATCTGATTCAAGCAATGCTCTTTACTCTATAGGAATAATGGAAGAAGGATTTGTCCCTATGGCTGCTAAAAAAAGTTCACAGTCCCTTGTCGATGCATTAAAAGCGCTCCTCATGAGCAGAAAAGCGACAACTCAAGAGGGCATTTGCGTCGCCTTGGAAAAACAGGGATATGAGATCAACCAGTCGAAGGTCTCCAGATTGCTCCGAAAGGTCGGAGCGGTCAAAGTCATCAACTCCAAAGGGGAGACGGTCTATTCCCTTCCGCGTGAGCCGGCCCCGCCATCGATGCATACGCCCCTTAAGGACTTGATCTTGGACATCGTCTCCAATGAAATGCTGGTCGTGGTTTATACGAGCCCGGGATCGGCTTCTATGGTCGGGCGGGTGCTTGACTACCATCAAACCTCCACGGAAATCCTAGCAACGATTGCCGGCGACGATACGGTTTTTGTCGCGCCTAAGTCAGTAAAAAATATCCAAAAACTCTCCCAAGAGATAAAAAAACTCCTCCAAGGCTGAATATTTATTCAGTCTATTCCCGTCTAATCTCGTGATTTTCAAATATTTATGCTTGATTATTGCATAAATATGCT
>JAFEGF010000099.1 GCA_018240225.1 Verrucomicrobiota bacterium | reverse complement strand
TCTCCGCCATAACGGGCATCTTTCGTCAGCTCTGAAGAGGAATGGATGACAGTTTCCATGGGAGCTTCAAAAAACAGGGCCATCGCATATCTTTCCACCGACCCAATCGCCTTATCGACTCGATGCTCCGTGGCCCGGATTGCATCATCAGTGACAAGTTGCCCAAACTCCCCTACTTGAAACAGCATGACGTCTGGATCGTCGGCAGCCACTTTCTTGAACTGGCCACCGGAAGAAGTTTTAATGAACAGCCCAGCTTCGTTCGGTTCAGCAATCATCTTGCCATCGGCAAAATAAAAGCCTGGGATCAAGACGGTGAACAGCCCATGATCGCAGTGGGCGCCGCACCAAAAGGGATTATCGGTCATCCCTTCGATGCTTTTGCGGTAGTAGAGCATCCGTCCTACGCGAGGCAGTCCGTCGATAAAAATTCCGGTTTGAGGGCCGATGATCCCGATCGCCTTCATGACAGCCTCTCCCATTTCCGACATCATCTGCCCCAGCTCTTGAAATGGGTTTCTTAAATCGATTTCGGAGGGCCATTTATTAAGAGGAGAGTCTGGAACAAACCCGTAGTAGGACACTTTTAAGTCATCGATGACCCAACTGCCATCGGGACGTTGGAACTTCTCTTTCCCCTTTTCATATCCTAGAAACATCTCTCCTAGCTCCCGATTGGGAGCATAGCTTTCTTTCACTTCGTCGGAAAGGGAGGAAAATTCTCTAGCGCTTTGGATAAATCGATCGACCGCTTTCTTATAGCCAGGAACGCCTCTGATCCCAACAATTCCGTTTTGATACAGGGCTTTTTCAAGGATATCCAGCGCTGCAGGATCTCTTTCTTTGAACGCAACATAGGAAATGATGTCCAATGAGAGCTCTTCGAATGTGCTTTTGACTTCCATAACGACTCCTTCACAACATTACTGCAACGATAATAGCGCCATCCACGTTCTTAACATTTCGACTCGAGAGGCTGTTTCAAAAACCAAACTCAGAATAGAACTGCCCCTCTTGGATGCATTTTAATGCATGGCGGATAAAGGGATCGGTCATCAATGGCAGTTCGTCCAAGGGATAAAATGCGAGCTCATCGCACCGGTCCGTTTCCATGTTCTGAACCAAACCCTCATAGCTGTGGATCCTAAAAAAGAGATCGATCTGTTCAAAAGACAACCCTTGCGGCATGGGGTGAAAACGGTGCATCACGTGGCAAACGGAGACATTTTCAGGTTTTACATCGATATTGACCTCTTCTTTTGCTTCTCTGATCAATGCCTGGGTCAAAGGCTCTTTCCCGTCATGCCCGCCCATCGGCACAACGTATTTTCCATCGGCGATCCCCGTTTGAAACCTTCGAAGAAGAAGGACCTTTCCCTCTTCGATGATCACGGCAAGGACGCCTACTTTTAACTTGAACCGCTTTGCCTCTTTGGCTGCAAACATGGATAAAAAACTCTCCGTTGACATCGGCACCTCATCGTTTAAAGATAATCCCATCTTAAATCACTAGACCAGAATAAGCATAATTAATATTATTGAAGCATTCCATAAGAAAAACTTATGAAAAAGCTCCACTTAAACCTCATCTATTTGAAATACTTCTGCGATGCTGTGCGCAGCAGCAGCGTTTCCGCTGCCGCCAAGATCAATCACGTCAGCCAGTCTGCCGTCAGCCAAGGGATCAATAAACTCGAAAAAAGCTTAGGCAGCACCCTGATCTCCCACCAGCCGAACCGATTTAAAGTCACGGAAGAGGGCAAACAGCTCTTCGAACGGGCAAAACAGATCTTTAAAGCAATCGAGCAAACAGAAAATTACCTGTCCAGCGACAAAGGGAGGATCACCTTTGGCTGCACACATAGTTTCGCTCTCTCTTGCCTTCCCCAATACCTCAAGCTTGCCAATGCCCATCTTCCTTCTTTACGGATCAATTTTCGATTAGGCCACTACTACAAGATTAAGGATTGGATCAAAGAAGGGACGATCGATTTTGGGATCCTTCTCGACAATGCCGACCTATCCTCGTTTGAACGGTATCCGCTGCATCAAGGCTCTTACCGACTCTTTGCTGCCAATGGAGCCGAAGACCCAGCCTCGCTCCCCTTCCTACTCGATTCGGATGAGAGGATTGAAACGAACCTGTTAAAAGCATCTTATAAGAACCGATTTGGAAAAGAGCTGCCGATCTTGATGGAGATTTCGAGCTGGAGCGTCATTGCAAAACTGGTAAAAGAAGGTGTCGGTATCGGTCTTTTCCCTGATTACATCGCCCATGCCGATCAAGAATTAATGCCTGTCATGCACGAGCTTAATCCGATGCCTTACACCCTCTTTGCCGTCTTTGAAAAGAACATGAGCCCGACAGCTCACGCCTTGCAATTCCTCAATCTCTTCTCAAAGTTTCCCCTGCAAAGCTTCGCCTAGTGCGGCATCGACATTAAGGACAGCTCCAAAACGGGCAAGCCCTATCCCATAGCAGATAAAGGCGCACAGCTCTGAAATCTCCCTTTCGCTGAAATACCCTTTTAGAGGCGAAATGTCCTCTTCAGTGATCTCTTTCTGGGTTTGAGCGACCTTTCTTGCAAATTCTACTGCGGTAAGTGTTTTCATATCTTCGATAGAAAGCGTTGGGCATCCATGGGACATGCAATAGGCGCAGCCGATCTGATAGGCGATCGTCCGCCTCACCTCTTCCATAAGCTGTCGCTCGAGCACGCAGCTCGAGTAAAAGCATTCCAGCAGCGCCATCCATCGATCTAACAGCTCTGGATTATGCCCCAGAAGTTTTGTCAATGGATTTTCTCCATGTTTTGAATAGGATATGTAGGCCATCTTCCCCTCCTTTTAGATCTTAGGTCAACTCTTCTCCTCGATCTCTTGAACAAACGATTGGATCAGAGCATTTAGTTGTTCTGATTGGTGAAGCGGCAAGGCATGCTTGGCATGCTCGATCATCTCCACTTTTCCACGCCATAAATGGCGATATGTCAATTTGACCAGGTAATCGAGGTTTAATGCGGGATCTTCCTTGCCGACAACGATCGCAAGCGGAACGGTCAGCTGGCTGACAATCTGCGTTTCATCGATTCCTTTGCCGGCAATGACGGAAGCGACCATTTTAGCGCGTGAATCTCCATCTGCTGTCATGGCATCTTCGATCATAAAACGGACCGAGGGATCGTCAACTTGAAATCCCAAGGCTTCCAGGTATTCTTTGGCCTGCTGTTCGCCTAGCTTTTCCGCCTGCATGCCATACCCGCTACCCTCGAAGGGCTTATAGGCGATGTAGGCTTCTTTTGAATAAGGGATCGGCGCACTGGAAATCATCATGATCCCTTCTACACTGTCCAGCGAGATCTGAGACCATTGCAATGCGATGTTCCCTCCCAAAGAAAATCCGATAAGGAAATACCGCTTCACTCCCAGTCCTTTGACGACCTCATAGAGAACCTTGGCGTATCCGGGTATCGTATAGGCTAGGTCGGGTTTGATGGGAAGGCTGCTCCTCCCATGTCCGAGCAGGTCGATCGAGATCACCCGATGGCTCTTTCGAAAATTAGCTATCTGCTTGTAAAATAGTTCTGATGAGTTAGAGTTTCCGTGGATAAAGATGAGGACAGGCCCAGGCCCTCCCGTATCGACATAGGCAAGATCTCCCTGGGAAGTCTTTACCATATTGTAGTCCATGCTGGAGCACCATCTACTGCAGGTTCCAATCCGACTGGACAATCCTTTTATGAATCAGCGGATCATTCGTTAATACAATCCCCTTTATCAATAAACCTTGAGGCTCTCTTAAGTCAAGCGGGCAATCGTCCAATGTTGTCAGAATAAGGCCGGCTTCCCGTGCGATCACCACATTGGCCCCATAATTCCATACGCCCCCTTTCTTTTCCGTCCCATCCGGAGAGGCTCCAAGGCTCACATAAAACGATGCTTTCCCTTGGATCATGGCAAGCAACCGCCCTGTTGAGCTAAGATTCCCTTCCATAATGGAAACGGGGTCCCATTCCCATTCTATTAATCGGGGTTCGATCTTGCGATGGCTACTGGATTTAATGATCACGCGCTGGCTCGAATGCGCAGCAATCAGCCTTTCTTTGACACCCTCTTTTTCCAGCCAGGCCCCATGTCCCCTGACAGCCCATACATAGGTGTCTGTGACTGGATAGTAGCTCACGCCTAATACGGCTTCATCTCCATGCAATAACCCGATCTGGATATGAAAATCATCGCTCCCCTTTTCAAATTCCTTTGTCCCGTCAATAGGATTGATGATCCATACATATTCTTTCTTATTCCAGTCGGGGTCCTTGTCCATCTGGTCTTGGGACAAAATTCCATACGTTGGGTAATTGCTAGCAAGCTCTTGAATGAGATAATTACCCGCCTCAAGGTCCGCCCGCGTCTGATGCATTTTTTTCCCATTCGATAAATGGATCTCCTGCAAACAGAGATCTTCAAAATCGCGGATCTGCAGGATCTTTTTTCCCGCTTCTTTGCAGATTGATTTCACGTCCTCTAGTTGTTTTTCCCACGCGTTTTCCACGCAAACAATGCTGACTTGCTCTGTGCTGGAATTATCCATCGCAAAGCTCGGAAATGCGCATAACACGCCAGCTCCCAAACACATGATTTTTTTCATACCGCCCTCTTTCCAATAAAACCCAATTTTCCCACATCTCTTCACAAATGTTCAATCCAGAAAAGCGCTTTAAGACTTCTCCTAAAGCGCCTAAATGTTAAGGACGTCCGTAGATCTCAATATCGAATACTTTATTGAATCCGATACCGGAATAGAGCTCCTCTCCTTCAGGAGAACTGAGCACAACGAGTTCAACCAAATTGAGCTCAAATGCGCGCTGCATTAGAAACTCTGTCATAGCCTTTGTCGCTTCCCGCCTACCCGGCAAGCTCGCATCATTAAAGATGCCTCCGACCGATCCTTTGACAAGAAGCGTTGCGCTCCCGATGGGCACCCCCTGTTCGTAGATGATATAATTTTCACACTCGATCTTATCCATCAGCTTTGCAAATTCCGTTCTCACGTCCTCTGTAAAGCTATAGACTTTACCGACGATCTCATGAAAGACAAACATGTCTGCTCTGCGGATATCCGCATCAGCTGTCTTTTTTGCTTTGACGCTCCATGTGAACAAAGGACATGTGATCAAAGGGGCAAACCTTTTTTCTTCCAAAATGGACCTTAGCCCCGGTGCATGGTTTTGAGGATGGAGCCAAAAGGAGATCGGCTTATCCCTAGGCGCCTTTTCTAAGATCGAGTCGACCTTTTCCCGCACATCGACGCAAGAGAGGTGCATGATGACATTAAACAGCGGATCGGGCACTTGGGAATAGCAGATAAATGCCTCAGGCCCGTTTTCAACCGGCGTTGCGAATGCTTCGTAGAAGCTCTCATAGTGCGTGAAAGGATGGTTCGACGGTTCTCCGAACATGAGTGCTGGGATAATGCAGAACATTGATTCTAAGTTAAGCTTTAACATAGTCCTCCTAAAAATGGACGGAACCGATCATAAAAGGAGGAAAAAGAAAACAAATACCGTATCAATTACGGTATCAGGCCCAGCTTTTTAAACCTCTTCGCGCTGTCAAAAAGGTCCTGTTTAGAAAAACAGCAGAGCTTGTTCTTTGTATTTTCAAGATAGGATTCAACGGTGCGCGAAGAGAGTTTTAATAACGCTCCCGTTTCTTTTGCTGATTTGCCCTGGAGGAGCATCATCAGGCATTCTTTTTCCCTCTGAGAAAGTAGCCCAGCTCTCAACACATCCTGTTCCCTGCCTATCCCTTTCAGATAAGCGCATTGGATCTCTTGCTTGATCGAAGGCTGGATCAGCTCAGGACGAAAAAAGTCATTTCCCTTGAGGTCTTGAAGAAGGCTAGCCTCTGTCCCCATCTGGATGAGCAGATCGGCAAGCTGTGTTTTGAAATAACTTCCGAATGATTTCAGAAGTTCAGGATGGTTTAAATAGAGTTTTTCCAGAAGGCAGTCTGTCTTGTTCCCTGAAAACCCAAAAAACTCAACAAAATCCCCCTGCTTTTCAATGAGAAGGACAGTCGTGTCCAAATGGAACTTTTCACTACCTGCTTTGAGGATCCTCTGATACCGCTCTTCTGGGCCATGGTCTTCCAAAAAGCAAAACCCCGGCCGGTAAACGCCCATTTCCCTTAAAAAAGGATCATCTAGATAGTACTCTTCTTGCACATAGTGCTCAGCCCAGTCGGGACGGTCCACAAGGACAGTGTACTTCCCTTCTTTATCGATCCGATGGTAGGTGAAATAGGAGATCCCAAAATGATCCCTCAAAGAACTGGTCGTCTTCTTGATCCTATCGGAATGCTTGATGATGTAGTCTTGAACGATCTCTTTCCAGCTGAGCATATCGATTATTTCTTACGAGACTGCGCCTTGGACCTTTTCTTCTTTGCCGGTTTAATGGGTACTAGTTCATAGCGATATGGAGGCTTGACCTCCACAACCTTGCCATTTCGAGCAACTACAAGGGCAGTATTGGTGCGGACAGCTGTTTCAAAAGCTCTCTGGAAACTTCTTTCATGAGCTTTGAGGATCATTTCAATCATCTCATCTTTCATGAACGCCCCTTTCAATTTTTTCCCAAATCACTTTATCTAAAATTTCTAGTTCACAATTGAACTTTTTTCTAGCTATAGGTCTTTTCTTAGAATCTTCCAAGGAATTATCCATAATTAGAGCTCTATCTGCAAGGGGAAGGTAATGAGCTAGCAAATTTTTAAGCCCCGCATGATAGCGTCTTATAATTGTTTCTTCTGGAACGTGATGACCGCCCTGCTTGACTCTTTGTTTTACCCTCTTAACCGCTTGATGAGGGCTCATTAACCACAAAAAAGTGAGGCTAATTTCGTACCCTCTTGATTGTGCTGATCTTAAGTATTTGACATAATTTGTTCCTGATCCAGTCGTTTCAAAAGCAAAGCTCTTATCTGCATCCAGAAGTTCTTTAAGCCTCTTTAGCATTAGCTTGCTAGCTGTTAAAGCCATACTTTCAGGATGCATGGGAGCAAGACCTCTTGCAATTTCATCAGCATTAATAAACTCATAAAGCATTGACTGCTTACTAATTAACTCCAAGGTCATTGTAGTCTTCCCTGCTCCGTTTGGACCAGCAATCATGAGGATCTTCTTTGCCACAAATCAATGCCTGTTAGATTTAGAAATACTAAAAGCACTCTACAAGAAATCACCAAGAACTCATAGCAAATTGTATGATACAGCAATAAGCATCGTCAAATCCCCAATAATTCCTTTTTAAGAAGGATTAGGAAATTGCTCGATCAACGTGTTCAATGCATCCAAGAGCATACCGACTTCATCTGTGTGATTCCGATACTGCTTGAATTGATCAGGATAAAGCAGCTCCAGCCAGTTTTCATCTAAATACTGAGGACTCTGCACTTCAATGATCGTGCAGTAATGCAGCTTCTCGTCTCCTTCTTTTTTGAAGATCATCAGCTTATAGATGTGGACGGCTGCGCGATCGTCTTTTTTTTCATCCATCCAGGCTTTGACCTGAGATGATAAATCCACTGATCCGAAGTACATGGGGACCTTGTCCAGCTTCCAACCGTGCTGGCGCAGGGCAATCCCGATCGATGCTCCTTGGCAGATCTCCTGGTGCACTTGTTTTAAGCTATCATGGACAGGCTGCTGATAGTCGACAACAGCTAATGTCCGCATCACTTTCCGTCCATCGTGCAGCGAGTATAAGTTAGCAATCCGGCAATCTTGAAACGGCGATTGGCCTATAGGAATTTGATCGACTCCAAAGCTGCCAAAAAAATAGGCGATCCGATCGCTGTTGAGCTTAGGAGTTAATTGCTCGACGACTTCTTGTTTAACTTCAGGAGCCCCGTAAACAAAATGAAAGGGGAATGCAAAAATTAAAAACAAAACAGATAAATGCTTTTTCATGGCCATCCTTAGAGACTGCTAAACCAAAAAATTTCAACGAAGTTAACATACATCCACTGATTCCGACAATCTGAGATCAATACAGTAAAATTATCTTTAAAAATTTCTTGCGTTCGATCCTTTCCTTTGGCATGTAAACCCGTATAGGTCGGGTATGGAAAAGAAGAAATCAAGCTCGAAGGCAATCACGGCTCTGACGGTCGCATGCGCTGTCACGCTCGGATTTGTCCTCGGTCTTAGTTTTTCGCAGGAAAAGCCGCAAGTGCACCCGATCGCCGATTTCAAGATCGAACGGGAAGCCTACCACCTTGTCTACGATAGCCAGCACAAGCAGGCAAAATGGGTATACGAGCACCTGACTGCAGATCGGATCAATGGGAGCGCCGACCGGAGCAAGTTCGACTTTATGGAAGACCCTCTGATTCCGGCACTGCTCCGATCAACTAAGGAAGACTACGCCAAATCAGGCTTTGACCGAGGACATCTCTGTCCCGCAGCGGATGCACGAACAAACGACAATGCCATGAAAGAGACGTTCTACCTGTCCAACATCTCTCCCCAATGCCCTCAATTTAATAGGGGCTATTGGGCGCAGCTTGAAAAACATGTGAGGGTATTGGCCCAAGAGCATGGCTCGGTCCATGTGTACACCGGAGGACTTTATCTGCCTCGGGAAGAGTCTGACGGCAAGCGGTACGTCCGCTATCAAGTGATCGGCCCGAACGACGTTGCCGTCCCCACCCACTATTTTAAGATCATTCTGGATGACCGCTATAAGCTGATCGAAGCATTTGTCCTTCCGAATCAGCCCATCTCTGC